>JALSPL010000437.1 GCA_026985975.1 Anaerolineae bacterium
CCAGATTGATAAGCAGTATCGCATCATCCATGGTCATATGCAAACATTATTCAACATGGTTGGCATTGCTATCTGACAAGTTGACCAGATCGACAAAAAGTTGTCGATCTGAATCCGTTAGCGCCTATATGCGACTCAAGACCAGACCAGAAACAAAAAGCTTCGAAATTTCAGGTGCGGCTGCAGGTCCCTCGCCCTCACTTGCAACGACGGATGAGGCCGAACCCATCCTTTTTGGCGTCGAAATTCTAAATTTGGCTCCACTGAAAAAAGGTTATTTTACCGCAGCAACACGGAGAACACGGAGAAAATCATGGCAGCTCACAGAGAAAAGACCTCTGAACCTCCACCTTTTTCTTCCTCCGCGCCCTCTGCGCCTCCGTGGTGAGGCTTTTTCAGACGACTCAAATTTGGGTTATTTACGCCTTGTCGTCCGTCGCGCCTCCGTTTGTTTTTGGCCGCTTCGCCCGCCCCGAATCTTCTGTTTGCTGCGCTTCCTCTTTTTCATCGGATTCGAGTTGTTTGCGCCATTCTTCCAGGCGTTTGGAAAGAGCCTGAGCCAGACTTTCGCCATCTTCCGTGACGAGATTACTGCCCAGAAGGTGGCTGAGACGCAGCCACTGGGAGCGGGCTTTAGCCAGACCATAGCTGGCGGAGCGCTGACTCGCCCGCCAAATCGAAGTTTCCTTCTCTGTGGGCACACCCCACTTGATGGCGGTTCCCGCCCAGGTGAGACCGGCGCCAAAGCCCACCATCACAATGGTGTCGTTGGGTTTGATGCGATCCTGTTCCAGCGCCTCGTAAAGGGCGATGGGGATTGAAGCAGTAGATGTGTTGCCGTAGTATTGCAGGTTTCTGAAAACCTTCTCCTCCGGCAGCTTCAGGTTGCGCATAGAAACGGCGATGATGCGTTCGTTGGCCTGATGGGGGATTACCAGATCAACATCGTCGATGGCGAGGTTTGCTTTGCTGAGCACGCGGCGGGTGGCCTCTGCCATGATGCGCGTGGCGAAACGGAACACCGCCCGGCCATTCATCTTGATGAAATGCTGGCCCGAAGCCACCGTTTCCAGTGTCGCAGGCATCTTGCTGCCCCCTGCGGGAACGATGAGCAAATCACCGCCTGAACCATCACAGCCCATCTCGGTGGCGAGGATGCCGCCGGGAACGGGGCTGCTTTGCACCAACACGGCCCCCGCCCCATCGCCAAACAGCACGCAGGTGTTTCTGTCTGACCAGTCGACGATGCGAGAAAGCGTTTCCGAGCCGATGACCAGCACGTTGTCGGCCTGGCCCGATGCGATGAGCCCCTTTGCCAGCCCCAGGCCATACACGAAGCCGGAACACGCCGCACTGAGATCGAACGCCCCGGCATTCACTGCGCCGATCAGATCTTGCACGATGCAGGCTGTAGCCGGAAATGTGTGTTCGGGCGAGGAGGTGGCGACGATGATCATATCCACCTTGCTGGCGGGGATGTCGGCTATCTCCAGCGCTTCGCGGGCGGCCTTGGCGCCCAGGGTGGCTGTGGTCTCCAGAGGATCGACAGCAATGCGCCGTTGTTGAATGCCCGTGCGCGATCGTATCCACTCATCGCTGGTGTCGACGATTTGTTCCAGCTCGTGGTTTGTGACCACGCGTTCCGGAACAGCTTTGCCCCATCCGACGATGTGTGCATAACGCCCGAAAGGCATCATGCCTGACTCATCGACCATCCTCATAGCCTCCTATCACCAGCGTGCTGTTGTGCCCGCCAAACCCGAAGGAATTGCTGATGACATAACGCAATTGAGCGGTGCGGGCCTTGTTGGGCGTATAATTCAGATCGCATTCCGGATCAGGATTTTCATAGTTGATGGTCGGAGGGATGATGCCGTCCCGGATAGCCAGCAAGGAGAAAATCGTTTCGATGGCTCCTGCCGCGCCCAAGAGATGTCCTGTCACCGATTTTGTGGAGCTGATA
>JALSPL010000438.1 GCA_026985975.1 Anaerolineae bacterium
CACAACGGCTGAAAATCAAGCCGGATCAGCCGCAACACAAACCCCAGCAAGACAATCAGGGTGAGGATGACTGAGGGAGATCGAAACCGTTTAGAGAGGGACATAGGTTGCAGTGAAAGCGTCACGAAACGGCAGAAAAGCCGCAGCCATTTCCACCGCCATCTCTATTGAGCAGAGAGGAATCCGATATAGATCTCGCGGTTGGGGTTGGTGGGGCTGGTGGTGAAAGTGACGATGGGGGAGCGGCGCACCCCGCCCGGATCGATGAGATACGCCTCCCAGTCGGCCTGACCGGGCTGAAATATCTCCAGCTTCAGATTATATTGCACGCGGTTGCCGAACTCCTGATCCGGCGGCGCCGACCATTGGAAGAAGGAGAGGGAGGGATCGCTGGTGGCGACCACCACGCCGTTACGTTTGACCTGCAAGCGCCATCCCGGAATGGGGTAGCCCTCGCCCGTGCCGCCGTAGACCTTCACCCACAGCGTCAGCCAATCATTGTTGGTGGGCATGAAGATGGGCCCGATGCCGCGATAGAAAGCCAGGCCGGGCGTGGGCGTAGGCGGAATGGGCGTAGCAGTGGCGGTGGGGCGTGGCGTGGGCGTGGGGACGGTAATGACGGGGATATCGTTGAGATTGCCACTGATCGCCACCAAATCGCTGCGCACCCACCCTTCTTTGCTTTCTCCCAGGCAGCAGATGCGCCACCAGGAGCCGGTGGCGTTGACCCCGGTGACGTTATATGTCTCGCCCTGGGCCACAGAGCCGATGACCGGGAACACCAGGCCCGGGCCGCTGCGCACATTGGCGCTGGCGCTGGTAATGCGCACCTGGGCCGCGGGCGTGGGCGTGATGGTGGGGGTGGGCGAAGGCGGGATGGGCGTGGCGGTGGGAATCGTCGTCGCCGTCGGCGTTGGGCTGGGGGTGATGGTGGGCGTGGGCGTGATGGTGCTGGTGGGCAGCAGCGTGGGCGTGATGGTGGGCGTGGGCGTGGGCGTAGGAGCCACGATCAGCTCTCCCACACTGGTGCAGCCCGCGACAACCAGCGTCAATAGCACAACCAGCGCCAAAAATCGACTCTGAGCGTACGCCCGATGCTGCCGTTTCACGATGATCGCCCTCGCAATCCTCTATTTTTGCTTCCAGCGGGGCAAGAAGGTGCGAGTGTCGCCAGCGACCGTAGCTTCCCACATCTCGGAAACCTGATTGCCACTGCCGTCGGTCACAAAAACCTTGAACAAACCGGGCATCAGGGGGAATTCGATCTTGGCGTTGTAAATGAACTCGCTGTCCAGCCCGGGATCGCCGCGCAGGAAGACATCCCCGAAATCGGTCTCTTTGCGCTCGCCATTGGGGGCGATAACCGTCATTTTGTAGCCGCTGACCGGCGCATTCAAATCTAGGGCCTGGTTATAGAGACCGCCGAAGAAACTGACGATGGGGTTCGAGTTGGGGCGCGGCGCCATGCTGAGACGCGTAAATAGATAGGTGGGGGCGGGCGTATTGGTGGGCGCGGGCGGTTTGGTGGGGCGCGGCTTGGGCGTAGGCGGCGGCGCCGGGATGTTTTCCGCCACATCCACGGCGTTCATATCGCCCAACGCCGATGTCCAGCGGGCGTCATTGATCACCCAGGCGGTTTTGCCGTTGGCCGAGATCTGAAACCAGGAGCCATCAGGATTTTTGGCCAGGATGTCGAATATCTGCCCTTTTTTGGCCTGACCGACGCGAGGATAGTTGGTGCCAGGCCCGGAGCGCAAATTCACGACGTCGGAGATCACCTGCACCTGGGGCGGTGCAGGCGTGGGCGTGGGTGGTTCCGGCGTGGGTGTGGGTGGCTCCGGCGTGGGTGATGCCGCCGCCGGAGGTGCAGACGGCGTCTGGGCGGGCGGCTCCTGGGGCGTGGGCGTGGGCGGCGGCGTAGGGGCGGGCGCGCCGACATCGACAGTGGCTGTGGGGGTGAAAGTTGGATGAAGCGTGGGGGTGGGAGCCGCCGCAACTTCGGTGGCTTTGGCGCCGCATCCGGCGCTGACTGTTAATAGGAGCAATAAAAGTATGGCAATAATGATGCGTTTCTGCATAGGAAAACCTCGCCAGGAGATGGAGTAAAGCCGTCATCAGGGATGAACAATGTCCTCATTCCGACCTCTTTCAGCATCCGCATGACAGGACGCCGCAATATTAGGAGTATAGCACGGGCGTCACCTGCACCCCAAGGCCGCCGCCCAGTAAAGGCGCAACCGGAAGGAGGAGTGCGTCGCGCCTGGGGCAATAGAAGCGTCTGAATTTTGTAGATCAAGGCATCGTAGTGTAGAATTTGATGTTGACGCTTGACGCCCGCATGACACCCCGGCCGGCCTTCCTGGGCCGGTCTTTTATGCAGAGATTCTGCGTCATTCCCGATTGCATTTACTCACCCACGCCCGTCCCCGGGCGGTTATCCGGTTATTATAGAAGGAGCTGATCCAAACAATGGAAATTTTACTGAAACAAGATGTCGAAAATCTGGGCTCTGCTGGCGATATCGTCAGCGTCAAAGCCGGTTTCGCCCGCAATTACCTCATCCCGCGCGGCATGGCGATGCCCGCCACCGCGGGGCTGCGCAAACAGGCCACCCAGATCAAACAGGCCGCCGAACGCCGACGCTTGCGCGAGATGAAAACCGCCCAGGATCTGGCTGACCGCATCAGCAAGATCACGCTGGCTTTCAAGGCCATGGCTGGCGAAAGCGGGCGCCTGTACGGCTCCATCACCTCCACAGCCATTGCCGAGGCTCTGTCTGCGGAATTGGGCGCCGAGGTGGATCGCCGCCGCATCCGCATGGATCATCCTCTGCGCGAGCTGGGCGAACATGAGATCACCATCCATCTGTCGCATGGCATCGACGCCGCCTTCAAAGTTGTGGTCACGCCCGAAGGTGAGTTGGCCAAAGACACCCTCTCGGAAGCCGAACTGGAAGAGGCCGCCGCTGAGCAAGGCGTGGTCATCGCCGAGACGGAAGAGGAAAAAGAAGAAGCCTGAGCGCCCCCGCTCCGATTTGTCAAAAAAACCTGGCCCGCGTGGTCAGGTCTTTTTTTGTGCAATACAGACGAGAGACTGTCCCGCCGGAACATCCCACACCCGTCGCAGCAGACGCTCGCTGCGGATGAAAATCGGCGCCAAACGATCGAACCAGCGAAGCTGACCTTCGGGCAGCAGTCGTTGTTTGAGCACGCGGCTGTTGAGCCACCACCCCGGAATGCCCGCCAGATTCATGTAGTGCAATGCCAGCGTTTGAAATCCGGCCATCTGCACCAACGCCGCCAATTGCCGCCGATCGTAGCGCCGATAATGCCCCAACGCTCGATCCAGCGTCCCATACAGATAACGTCCGGCCGGGACCAGCAGCAACAGCCGCCCCGCCGGCTGCAAAACCCGCCACAAATGCCGCAGCGCCTGCAAATCATCCTCCACGTGCTCCAACACATTCACGCAAAGCGCCGTATCGAAGGACCATGACGCCAGTTGTTCCGGCAGTTGCGGATCGCTGATGTCTCCCCGCATCACCTGCACATTCGGGAAACTCTGATAACGCTTTGCAGTCAATTGTACGCTGGCCGGCAAGCGATCGATGGCCACCAGCAACTCTCGATCCAAAAAATAGGCGGTCATGTTGCCTATACCGCAGCCCGCCTCCAGCACATGAGAGCCTGCAAAAGGAGAAAGCTCCTCGAATATCCAGCGGTTGTAACGCGCCACCGAAGTCATGCGGCGCAGGGTCTCATAACCGATACGGTCCTCGCTGACCAGATCGGCCAGAACGTCTGCGGCGGGATGAAAAGGATCGGGCACGATATGGCGAGACTCAGCGCAGCAAGGCCGCCAGTCTGGGCAGATAGAGAAATAGGGCCACAACGACGGCCATCGCGGCGGTGATGGTCACTGCCGCGGCCGCCACATCCTTGGCGGCTTTGGCCCGGGGATGATAGTCGGGGCTCGCCAAATCGGTCAGGGCTTCGATAGCGGTGTTCATGGCCTCGGCCGCGAAGACCACGCCGATGACCACCGCCAGAATCGCCCATTCGATGGCCGAAAACCCAAGCCACAAGGCCAATGCCACCGCCGCAATGGTCAGGGCCAGATGAATGCGGGCGTTGGGCTCATTGCCAAAGAGAAAGCGGACGCCCTCCCAGGCGTATCTGAAAGCAAGAAGCAGGCGAGACAATTCAGATTTCATGACAAATCGACGACAGCCCGGAAATCAATCTTCCAGCGGGGGGAGAGCGAGCCCGTGAAGGATGGCGTTCTGCCGGTCCCACATCTCGGCCTTCTCTGCGGGCGTGGCGTGATCATAGCCCAACAAATGCAAGGCGCCATGCACCACCAGCAGCGCCAGTTCATCCCGCAGCGGCCGCCCCAGACGCTCGGCCTGCCGTTGGGTGAAAGGCAGGGCGATGATGATGTCGCCCAGATAAGGCGTCTCCGATTCCTCGGGGGGGAGCACGAAGTCATCTTCAGCATCCAGCGCCGGAAAGCTGAGCACGTCGGTCGGGCCTTCTTTGCCCAAAAATCGCTGATTCAGATCGGCCACAGTGGCGTCATCGGTGATCACCACCGTCACATCGCCCGCTGTGCGCTCCGCAGCCAGCACGCAAGCAATAGCCTGCTGCAATAAATCAACGTCAACAAGGGTCTGAAAGGCTTCTGGGACTTCAATCTCGATGGTCATGGCAAAAGATGTGGGGAATCAGCTCACAGGTTTGGAGGCGGCAAGCGACTGGCGAGAGACGGTCTCTTTTTGTTCGCTCTTATTTTTCTCGCCGGGATATTTGACGCGAGGATGATGGATGCCTTGCAGCACTCGCACGAACGCCTGGGAAATCAGCGTCAGGTCTCGCAGGGTCAACGGACTGTTATCGAGCTGGCCCGACATCAGCCTGCGGCTGATCACGCTGTGAATGAGTTCCAGCATCTCTTCGCGAGTCTGGGGACGCATGGCCCGCACAGTGGCCTCACAGCTATCCGCCAGCATGAGGATGGCGGTCTCCCGGGTGTGCGGTTTGGGCCCGGCGTAACGAAAGGCCGATTCATCCACTTCGCTGGGATCATCTTTCATCTGCACTGCCTTGTGATAAAAATACTCCACGCGGGTGGTGCCATGATGCTCCCTGATGAAGTCGATGATCCCGGGCGGCAGCCGGTGCTTTTTGGCCAGATCCACCCCATCGGGCACATGGCTGATGATAATGCGGGCGCTGGTGTAGGGATCGATGCGATCGTGGGGGTTTTCGCCATCGGTGTTGTTTTCGATGAAGAAGTAGGGGCGGATGATCTTGCCAATATCATGATAATAGCTGCCCACCCGAGTCAGCAATGAATCGGCGCCGATGGCCACGGCAGCCTCCTCGGCCATATTGCTGACGATGAGGGTATGATGATAGGTGCCGGGCGCTTTCAAAAGCAATTGTCGCAGCAGGGGATGATTGGGACGGGAGATTTCCAACAACTGCAAACTGGTGGTGACGCCAAAAAGCTGTCCTAACAGATAATAAATGACCAGTGTGAAGCTACTGGCGAAAATGCCGTTCACAGCGCCGGAAAAGGTCAGCTCCATCATTCCCTGATTATCCAACGTTCCCAATTGCGGCAGTCTGAAAGCAAGCAACATCAACAAATTGACGGCAATGACCCACAACCCGGCCCGCACAAAGCTGTTGAGCCGTTCGGCCTTGCCCAGGGCCAGCGCCCCTGTAACGCCGCCCAAAAACAGATAGACCATGACTTCGCCCGCAGCGCCGATATATTGCCCCACCAGCAACGCCAGAATGGCCGCAGCCAAGACGGCAATGGGCATATCCACCAGCGAGCTGATGAGCATGGCCATGCTGGCCAGAGGAAAAAGATAGGGCAGCAGGGTGTGCATGGGCAACATCACTTTGGCCGTGATGACGAAGCCGCTGAAGATGACGCCCAACAGCAGCACCGGCAACGTCTGCGACCAGAAATCGCGCCGCCGCATGGTGGTGAAGGCGATCAAAAGCCCATCCAGCACCAGTGCAATGATGAGGGCCGAAAGATAGTCGCGCCAGGTGCGCTGCGGCTGCAAAAGGCCCAACGCTCCCAGCGCCTCGATATCCAGATCCGTCACCGTGTCGCCCTCGCGCAGGATGGTCTCTCCGGCGGCGATGGTGCGGTTGATGGGCTGCACCGCCTGAGCCGCCTCGTCCCGGGCGTTTTGCGTCTGCTCTTCGTTGTAAAAAGTATTGGCCGTAATCAGGCCGTCCACCAGCGACTGCACCACATCGGCCTGCCTGTCATTGAGGTCCAGCGAGATCATGGAAGGAACCGCACGTTGCGCTTTTGCGACTTCGCCTTCGCGAATTTCTCGCCGCATGATGATGCTAAGAATGCGAAAAGCCTCTTGGGTGACAGCCTGCCAGGCGTCCTCGCTGAGATCGAGAATGTTCCGGGCCTGTTCCTCGCTCAGGGATAAATCGGGGATGGCCCGCAGCCAGGCGATTTTTTGTTCGCGAGAGGCGTAGGGATCATTCCGCACCATGTCGATATAATCGGCCACCTCCTGCGCCCGAGCCACCTGCCGTCGGGCCACGCGCGATTCGGGCACATTGTAGATAGGCTGCACATTTTGCCGGGCCTGTTCCCGCGCTTCCTGCGTCAGCACCTCGCTCTTATAGGTGATGGCGCGCGGGGCCACCACGGTTTTGGGGCTGACCTCGCCCGCCTCCACGCTCACATTGCCTACGCCGGGCAAATCCACCACCAGAGAGCCAAAGATGGTCAATCCCACCGCGACGGCAAAAATCAACAGCCGAAAACGGGCGCGCCATCGCACCGGATCGCGACTCCAATGCTGCAAAAAACTGGCGCGTCCGGGCATGGGGATATCCAGGCCAGGAGGAAGAGAATCATTCATAGGAGGAAGCCATGGCGCATAAAGATGAAATGCCAAAAAGCCATTATAAGCGGTTCCAGACCAACTTACCTTATTTTCCTTTTCCCGGCAAAAGATTGCGCACCACCTGACTCACCAGGCGTCCATCGGCCTTGCCCCGCAATTGGGGCATGAGCTGCGACATCACCTTGCCCATATCGCGGGGACTGGCCGCGCCCGTCTCGGCGATGACGGCCTGAGCGATGTCCCGAATCTCTTCCTCGCTCATTTGTCGGGGCAAATAACGCTCGATGACGGCCAGCTCGGCCTGTTCTTCGGCCACCAGGTCATCACGGCCCGCCTGCTGATATGCCTCGATGCTGTCGCGACGCTGTTTGGCCTGCTTTTGCAGCACGGCCAGGATTTCATCATCGCTGAGAGGACGATTATCACGATCTTTCTGGGTGCGGATAATGGCGGTCTTGATGCTGCGAAGTGCGCGTTTGCCCGCCTCATCGCCCGACTTCATGGCGGTTTTCAGGTCCTGATTGATAGTGTCGAGAAGAGTCATAGAAATGTTTCTCCTGATTTTTCGGGATTAGCTACTTCAGAATGTAATAGGTGGCCCGCTTTTGGCCGATTTTAAGAATCAATCCTTTGTCCACCAGATCGGCCAGATCGCGGCGCAGGGTTTCGGGGCTGGCGTCGGGACACAGAAGCTGATAATCGCGATTGGTAATGCGCCGCTGCTGCTGCAAATGTCCCATGGCTTTTTCCTGACGAGGATTCAGTTGCAAATGGGCGTAGAGATTGGCGGGCGGCCCGGCTCCCACCAACGAGGGCGCATGGCTGTAAATCGTCACCCTGAAACCGGCGCTGGTCTCGGAAAAATCGGGCCGCGGCAATCCTTCCTGCTCGCAAACGGTGATCATGCGATCGATGCCATAGCCCAGACGCTCGATGAAGCCCATCTCGGAGAGCACCTGCACGATGGCCTCATTGCGGCTATAACGTTCATTCACCAGGTTGTCCAGGGTGACATGCCCCGGCAGACGTCCGGGCGAATAAACCTCCATGCGGTCACTGAACATCAGCACGCGAATGTTGTCTCCGCGAATGCTGTAATCGCGGTGCGCCACCGCGTTGACGATGGCCTCCCGCACCACCGAGATGGGGTATTCGGGGATTTCCTCTCGCTCAAGGCCGCGAATGCGCATACCCCGACGCATGTTGGAGGTGACAAAGGCTTCGGCCCGCCGGATCTGATCCGACAACACGCCGCGAATATCCTCGCGAATGAAATCATCGCTCATGGTTTCGCCGGCATAGCGCACGCCGGTAATCTCGGCGGAACGCAGCCAGCGCTGGGGATTGCCGCCGAACAGGAGCAATCCGGCGATGGTGGGGCGAAGCCCCTTGTCGGTCTCGGCCAGGCAGCCGCGGCTGAGCAGAAGATCATCGGTTGACTCGTTGGGCGGCAGGCCCAACAGTTGCCGATAATCTCTGATGCGCTCCTCATCCAGGGCGTCGGGCGTGGCGCCGCGCGGCGTCTGCGACTCGAAGCTGGCCTCACTGCGATTGAGCAGTAAAACGCGCAGTTCGTGGGGCATCAGCGGGCGGATGTCGCG
>JALSPL010000439.1 GCA_026985975.1 Anaerolineae bacterium
TTACTTCCCTTTCTTGCCGCAGGATGGCCCCCCTCAATCCCCCCGCAAGCGGGGGGAGGACTTCCTAGAAACCGCCGTTGGAAACGTAACAGGATGTTTCAGTTGTCCGAAAACCTCCTCCCCCGCTCGCGGGGGAGGCTGGGAGGGGGCCTGCGGCGGCAATCGCCAACTGTTGATGAAAAAGGAAAGTTATTTTTAGACGGTCACTTAGGCCGAATTCTTGTTGTCGTGTATACATGGCGCGGTAATGTTATTCGCATCATCTCTGCTCGTAAGGCAACAGGCCGCGAGCAATCCATTTACCTGCAAAATGGCTAAAAATAATGAAGACCGAATACGATTTCAGACAAGGAAAACGCGGGCCGGTCACCCCGGCGCCACCCGGCAAAACGCGTATCACTATTCGTCTTGACAACGACATCATTGATTGGTTCAAGAGTCAGGTCGAAGCCGCTGGCGGCGGGAATTACCAGACGTTGATCAATGACGCCTTGCGCAATCACATTCTGCAGAAACAGGAATCGCTGGAAGATGTTTTTCGGCGCGTTTTGCAGGAGGAGATGCCTCGATGGACAACGTCGAACGCTGCACAAAAATGACGCCTGATGGCGCCGCCTGCAATCTGCCCGGCCTGGACCTGATGCGGCCCATCTATTACGACCTGCGGGGGTGGGACGAAACCGGCGCTCCCACGCCCGAGCGCTTGCGGGCCCTGGACCTGATTTGATTCCACAAAAGCGACGCATCGCTCCGGTGCGTCGCTTTTGATTTGGCGGATGATTCAATCCGCTTATGCCCACAGGAAGGAGGCGTTTTCGTGAATTCTTCATTTTCATCCTTCTTCACGCACATTTTTCGCCATCGCAGCGCCCGCGTGCTGCTGGCCCTGACCGTGGCGTTGCTGCTGTTGACCGCCGCAGCCTGGGCCTTCGCCGAAGAACCCATCCATTTTCGCGATCCATACAGCGGCCAAACCGGGGATGACTGGCCCGAGGTGAGCACCATCCACGACGATCTCACCTACGCGCTGGCGCTGGCCGCGGGCTTTTCCATCACCGATAGCATCACCCTGCAAATCTGGGATCAACTGGTGGATTCGGAGCAGATCGGGCCGGGCGACGCGGTTTACTACACCAATTGCAACGGCGGCGCTTTTCCGCCGCCTCCGGATCCCGACGAGGTGTGCGGGCCCAAACCCCACAGCCATCTCATCTGGCCCCTGCCCGACGCCATGCAGGACGCGGATCACTGCATCACCTCTCGCTTTGGCCCCTACTCGCCCTACTTCCACTTTCCCCACGACAATGCGCAAGAGCTGGGCGCACTGCGCGATTGGGCCTGGGGCCAGAGCGACGCCCTGGTGGGATACGAAGCCTACGCCTGGGGCGGCCCCGCCGAATACACCGTCATGCAGGCCTCCTGTCTGTTCACCCGCACCGCAGTCATCACCACGGCAATGCAGCCGGGCTCGTTGCAGGCTTTCGCCACCTACATCCACTCCCTGGCCGATTACTATTCCCACCGCGATTGCATCGCCCACATGGATGATCTGGGCATGCCCTGGGCCACGCATACCCTGGCCGGACATCCCGCCTGCAACTACAACCCGACCAATCCCCAGCCCGACGACGTTCATGGCCGCGAATTCTACACCTACACCGACTCCCTGCGCACCGACGCCGCCATCCAGCACATCTATCGCGAGCTGAGCGCCCGCAGCTTGCAACAGGAAGGGCGCTATTGGCCCCTGGACATGAACGAGCCCTTGCCCGCGCTGGCGGGTTCCCCCACTCTCAGCGAGACCCTCGCCACCTTTGTTCATGGCTGGGATTTTGAGCACGCGGCCCAGCGCCGGGCCTGGCTCGATGCGGTCGTCCCCGCCATCCTCGCCCAACGCCTGCCCCGCCAAACCCTCTATCTGCCCCTGGTCGACGCCAACGCCGCTATCACCATTGCAAGCA
>JALSPL010000440.1 GCA_026985975.1 Anaerolineae bacterium
GGGTTGCAGCAGGGTCGGGCCTTTGGTCTGTTGCTGGATCGCATGAGTGACGGCGAGCTGACCCTGCGCCCCGATGGCGGCGTTGATTATCGCGTGCAGGGAGATGAGTTGCGCCTGGATGTGATCTTCGGGCCGCAACCGGCGCAGGTGCTGGCCCGCTACGCGGATCTCACCGGTCACGCCCCGTTGCCGCCTCTGTGGACGCTGGGTTATCATCAATCCCGCTGGAGTTATGAAACCGAGGCCGTGGTGCGGGAGATCGCCGAGAATTTCCGGCGGCGGCGCATTCCTTGCGACGCCATCCATTTCGATATCGACTACATGGACGGTTTTCGCTGTTTCACCTGGAATCGACAAGCCTTTCCTGATCCCGCCGGGCTCATTGCTGATTTGCACGCCGAGGGATTCAAGGCGGTGGGCATGATCGATCCCGGCATCAAGATGGACAAGACCTACGATGTCTGCGCCGATGGTGTGGAAAAAGATATGTTTTGTAAATTGCCCGACGGCAAGCTGTTCCATGGGCCGGTATGGCCGGGCGAATGCTATTTCCCCGACTTCACCAGCCCGCGGGTGCGTCAATGGTGGGGGCGGTGGTATCAGCGTCTGCTGGAGGTCGGGTTCGACGGCTTCTGGAATGACATGAACGAACCCACTATCTTTGGTCACGCCACTTTTCCGCCTCAGGTGCGGCATGAGGCGGAGGGACGGGGTGCGGCTCATTGGCAAGTGCATTCGGCTTATGGCATGCAGATGGCGCGGGCCACCCATGAGGGCCTGGACGCACTGCGCCCGCAGCAACGCAATTGGGTGTTTACGCGCTCGGCCTACGCCGGAACCCAGCGCTACGCCAGTTCATGGACCGCAGACAATCGCAGCACCTGGGAGGATCTGCGCATCACCCCCGCCATGCTGATGAATCTGGGGCTGTCGGGCCTGGCTTTCACCGGTTCCGATGTGGGCGGCTTCGAGGGGGAGCCCTCGCCCGAGCTGTTTGCTCGCTGGATCAGCATGGCCGCGTTCAACCCCTTCTTTCGCACGCATACCGTCAAGGGATCTCATTGGCAGGAGCCGTGGCGCTATGGACAGGAAGTTGAGGCCATCTCTCGTAAATACATCGAGCTGCGCTACCAGCTTTTACCTTACATCTACACCTTGTTTTGGCAGCACGTCGCACAGGGTTCGCCCATGATGCGCCCCATGTTTTTCGAGGCTCCCGATGATGAGCTCTATCTGGCCCTGGATGATCAGTGGCTGTTCGGCGATCATCTGCTGGTGGCGCCGGCCCTGGAGGAAAACATGGCCGCCCGCGACATCCTGCTGCCCCCGGGCAAATGGTATGATTTTTGGAGCCATGAACGGCTGGCGGGCGGGCGCATGATCAACCGGGAAACGCCGCTGGACAGCGTGCCGCTGTTCGTGCGCGCAGGCGCAACGCTGCCCATGACGGAGACGCAGCAATTCGTGGGCGAGAAGGTCGAAGCCCCGCTGACTTTGCAACTTTTTCCGGGAACGGGCGTATCATGGTTATATGAGGATGACGGCCGGACCCTGGCGTATCGAACGGGCGACTACCGTCTCACCCGGTTCGATATGGTTGAAAACGAGCATGGTTTTGTGTTGAATCGCCATGTCGAGGGCGATTTCACGCCCGGCTACGACATCCTGCGCATTATCGTTCCTGGCCCTCCCATCACCTCCGCTTTACTTGACGAAGCGCCGCTTGTTGTGCTAAATAATCAGATGAAAATCGCTGCCGATGACTGGCGACGGCTCACGTTTACAATTCGCTGAGATAAATTTGCTCTTTGGCGAATTATCTGCTACAAACTGTTGTATCACCTCTTCCACCTCGTTTCGAGCCTGTTTTTAACCTTATTCAATCTCATCACTCCCTCGCGATCAACGATGATCGGGAAGGAAACAAAAAGGAGAAAGATATCATGACCCATGTAATTACAGAAATTTGTGTCCGTGACGGCGCTTGTGTTGACGTGTGTCCTGTCGAGTGCATCATCCCTGGCATCCCCGAAGATGAATGGCCGCTATACTACATCGATCCCGATACGTGCATCGATTGTGGCGCTTGCGTCCCCGAGTGCCCTGTGGACGCCATCTTCCCCGAAGAAGACGTGCCCGAGGAGTATGAGAAGGATATCGAAGCCAATGCGGCCTTCTTCGCCGACGGTCCCGGTTATGCTGCGCTGGACGAGATTTAGTCTCGGCCTGTAACAATTCGATAACAAAGCCCCTGGTCGCCTGGCCGGGGGCTTTTTTTATTTGGGTGCGTCCTATTTCAGTTGGAGGTAAACGTCTGCCGCCTCCGCCTGGGGCTGATAGGCCCAGGCTCATAGCTGAAAGACGCTAAAGCGCCTTACTCATATGCGACGTATCGCCACTACTGAACACTGTGAACTGCTTACTGGATACTGCACTTATAATGTCGGACAAAGACGCAAGAACGCCTCCAACTGGTTTAGGACGCACCCTTTTTATTTCAGTAGGGGGGATGTTTCGGTTCTACGACACCGGACGATGGGTGCGCAGCCAATTGGCGAGTTGTCTGGCGGCCGGCCGGTCTTTGGTCAATGATTCAAGGTGCAGGATGGCCTCAGCCACCGAGGTCTCCGAATCTGTCAGCACCTCGCCAAAAGATGCAGCGGCTTCTCGCAGCGCGTAGCGCAGGGGATGGGGCAATCCCACCAGCAGCGCCCCCACTTCGGCGGCGTAAGCATAGAGAATGGCGCTGTCGGCATGGGGCTGGTAGGGGGTTTCGATCAGGGTGACGACGCGGCGCTCCGAGAGCCGGGCCAGGGCGTCGGAGAACGCCGCCACGACTTCCGGTTTTCCTGTCGTTGCCGCCAGGGTGGAAGCCTGTCCGAAACAATAATCGCCGATGAGAACGGCTGAGCCCATGAGAACGCGATTTTGCTCTGTTGGCGCCACTTCGCCTCGTGGAATGAAATCATGGACGTTGACAGCCAGGTGCAGCATTTCGATGGCCGCAGCCAACGCTACGCGTTTTTTCTGTTCCGAATGTCCCAGGCGGCTGACTCCCAGTGTGATGATAGCTCGGGGAAAATGTTCGGGGATGGCGTCGGCCAATACGCCATCCACCATCGGGTAATTGGTCTGGGTTCGTTCCTGGATGGTCTTGCGCACCAGCTCCAGATCATCCCCAAGAAGTCTTTCTAAATTGGATTCGACAACTGCTGTGGGTGAAATTTGTTCGAGCTTCCTTTTATTGGGTAACATAATTGGCCACCTGTGTGGTGAAAGGCAAGTTGATCATACCATAATCTGCGAAGGGCGAGAAAATAATGTCGCTTGCAAGGCGCTGCGGGCAGGGCAGCAAGAAGGAAGAAGTGCGTCGCACCGACTCTTATCTTCGGGCCGCCCGGCGCGAACGTCTGCAAATTTCCTCGCTCATATTTTGGATTTTCCTTTGATTTGTGGTTTTATCTTTGCTCTGAAGACGCATTTCATCTTAATCTCATAAGGACGCCTCCAATTCGATGAATATCCCGCAAAATTTGACGCCTTTCAGTCAGAGCGTGCTCCATCCCGCCGCCAGCGTGGCGTTGCGCCGCGCGGCTGTGAAGTTGGGCGCGCCCGAATTCCCCATTTCCGTCTCCCAACTGGCCCGACCCGATGGCGTACGCACTCATCTGGCCGCTCTCACCGTGAACGTGTGGAGCGAATCGACGCAGGCTGTGGCGCATTTGCTGGGCGTCGCCTCATTGCCGTCTGGGGCGCGGGGCAAAACCGGGCGCGGGATGAAAACGGCGCAGCAGACGCTGACGGGATTTCCTGCGGCTTACGGGCGGCTACGGCGCTGGTCGGAATGGGTTTTCGATTCGGAATGGAATCAGGCTCAGCTTTTGCAGGTGATGGAGGAGGTCGAGCGCATGACGGCGGAGGCGCTGATGTGGGTGTACGCGTCGGCCATCGCCGCAGTGGGAAGCTATGCCCATCTGGGGAGGCTGATCGCGAAATTCGAGAAGAACCAGGCTCGGGGACATGCACTGCGTCTGGGCTTGACCGCGGGCCTGGAGACGCCGGACGGGCGTTTGATCGAAGCCCTGGCCGCGGGGGCGGTGCCCGAGCGATTGCGAAAAGAATTCGGACACATGCCCATAGGCCGCGAGGGCGAGATGGCGGCGCCCCGCATCGCTGAAGCGGCCGAGGCGTTGATAGGGACATCCTCCCCGCCCGAACCGTTGATGTGGGATTTATCGCGGGCGCAGGGCCGTCAGGAGACAGCCCGGCGTAAGGCTTTGGCCGCCGCCGGTTTTCTGGGACGTTCTGGTCTGCGCAAGAGCATTGAGCTGACTCAGTCGGCGCTCATCACCCACGCCAAAGCGCGTGACGCCCTGGCCTTTGTCCTGGCCGCTACGCGGCATTGGGCGCAGGCCGCGGCGGTCGAGGGCATGAGCGATGGCCGCATTCAGCGCGCCGATGAGATTTTTCTGCTGGAGATAGAGGAGATCAAGCAGATGATGACAGGGGAATGGCACAGCCGCGGGCATATTGCACCGCTGCTCGCCCGACGGCGGGAGGACCGCAGCCAGCAAGCTGTTGCGGATCGGCGCGCAGGCGTTGGGCCTCTGGGCGTGGCGGGCGAAATGACCGAAGGGGCATTGCTGCCGATGCGCACGCCCGCAGACGTCACGCCTCCCTCCGGTTTCATCGCCCTGGCCGAAAGCTGGCATCCCGCCTGGTGGCGCGTGCTGCTAAGGGCCGCGGGCGTCATCGCCCCGGACGGGGATCTGTTGGCCTGGGTCGCCTCCGTGGCCCGCACGGGCGATCTGCCAACGCTGGTCGGCGGCGATTATGGCTCCTGGCCGGCGGGCAGTGCGATTCGCCTGGATCCGAGTCGAAATCTGGTTGAAATGTCGGAGTAACCCGATAGTATTAGACAGGTTCAGAGCGATTTCACGCCTGCTGCTCCCAAAATACGCCACATGAGTTATTGAAAAACAGGCATCGGGCTGCTAAACTGTATCTGGAGTTAGATTTGCTCCCCAGCATCTCCGAAAATTATTTTTTCAATTTCAGTTTTACTCACCTCACTCGACAGGAGAAAATGTCATGACAAAACGACGCATCACCTTCCTGCTTGTTCTCGCCATGCTTCTGGCTATGGTCGCTCTGCCTGCGGCCGCTCAGAGCTGGCCCGATCCGGGCACCGGCAGCACCTACACCGAACTGGTGAACAAGACCGCTGATGCAGCCACTGCTCAGCTTACTTACTATGACACCAGCGGCGGCGTGCATCAGGGCCCGCAGAAAACCATCCCCGGCAATGGCTCCATTGCTATCGATCCTGACAGCGTGCAGCTTCCCCAGAACTTCGTGGGCGCAGGCGTGGTTTCCTCCAACCAGCCTCTGGCCTCTGTGGTCTCCACCAAGTGGACGGGCGGCCCTGGCGACGGTTTCCAGTCTGCTTTGTATTCCGGCGTTTCCGCTGGCTCCAGCAAGATCTGCTTCCCCAGCCTTTTCAAAGCCACTCCCATCGTCTCCTCCTTCGCCGTGCAGAACACCGGCACCGCTCCCGCCGACATCAAGATCACCTATTTCAAGCGTGACGGCACCAATGAAGGCCAGTACACGGACACCATCCCCGCCGGCGCTCAGCACACCTATGATCTGCGCAATGCTGGCACGGGCGTGCCTAACTTCCCGACAGGGTGGGATGGCTCCGCCATCGTCGAGGTCACCAATGGCCAGACCGTGGCCGGCGTGGGCGTCATCAATCAGAATGGCCGCTCCTCCGCGTACAACGCCGCCGACTGCTCCAACGCCTCTGGCGCCACCACCCTGGTTGTTCCCAGCCAATATCGGGTTTATAACGACAATGGCTCCCCCAATGATCGCACCAAATGGCACTGGATTTTGCTTTCTGCTTTGAATATCCAGAATTTGGAGGGCAGCGCCGCCACTGTCGATGTGCAGTACATTCCTCGCAGCGCCGGCAATAACGGCACGACTTTGCACATCTCCATTCCCGCTTTCTCTTCCGCCGGTCTCAACACCCGTGGCGGCTACAATGGCGATCCCACCGTCTTTGACGTCCTGGGCGGCGGCTGGGATGGCACCGTGAAGATTACATCTGACAAGGCTGTCGTTGCAACTGTCATCACTCAGTGGTTCCGCGGCACGGGCCCCGAATCCGGCTACTACGCTGCCGCCAACACCAATTCTTCCGCCACCAAGTTCTTCGTTCCCAACATCCGCCGGGTTGTTTCGGGTGGCAATTGGCAAGAATACAGCGCTGTGATTGTGCAGAATATCGGCTCCAGCGCCACTAACGTCACCACGAAGTATTATGATCGCTCCGGCAATTTGGTTCACACCTACACTGAATCCATTCCGGCCGGCGTTGGCGTAGGCTACAACACCAAGGGCGGCACCGGCGGCACCTCGGCTTTGGGCGATAACTTCGAAGGCCACGCTGTCGTCGAAAGTGATGGTCAGCCTCTGGCCGTCGTCCTCAACAGCATCACTCGCACTCCCGGTTTCGCCACCGGCACCACCAATGGCGTTCAGGAATAAGCCACCGTTATCCTGAGTTTTTCAGTACATCTCGGCTGGTCCTGCGATTCGTTGCAGGGCCAGCTTTTTTTGATCCGTCGGCGCACAACCGCTAACGCCCCCATTCAAAACCACGAAAAAATGTTACGTAATTTTATTGCATTTACTATCAAAATCAGGATGATGGAGAGCAAAAAGGACGTTCGATAAAGTATCGATTTGCTTCGACGAAAAACAGTCGTCGTTATTGACAAGAAGAGGATGGTCAGGGGAAGATAAGAGGGATATAGAAAGCGCGTGTAGAGAGGATCATTGTTTCCGACGGTCCACATGGCGATGGTGATGATGATGTAGGAAAACACGGCCAGAGCCAGGATGGCGACAGCATGATCCCCATCATCCGCGCGGCTCGGGCGCTGCTCAGATCGGCGTTGGAGAAAGAAATGGATCGTGAGCGCTATCGTTGTCAGAAATATCCCGAACGCGATGATTTCGAGCGGAGAGGGACGGTAAGGCGATCGGTTGGCGTGATGCGTCGCCAGGGTGGATTGTGAGAAAAAATCCAGAAAATAAGTCTTGAAAGTGAGCCTGATATTATCGGTGAAAGAGACCTGGTTGGCGAAATAGGCCGCTTCGCCTTGGGAGGGGAGGGGGGGGCGGACATCATAGCCGCCCAGACGCGGCATCCCTGTGAAATAGCCTGTGCGGATGCGATTCATTAACATGTAGAGGCCCGCAGGCATCAAACTCGCGCCCAGAAAAACGCCCGTACGCCGCGATCTTTCTCCGAAGGAGAAGCGATTGTCCAGAAGCAACGCCAGAAGAATGACAGGCAACAGCCACGCCAAAATGTGATAGCGAGAGATAAATGCAGCAGCGGCAATCAAACTCATGCTCCATAGCAACAGCCACGAGCTGTGTCGTTTGTACTCGATGAGCAGCAGCAAGGTGAGTAAACTCAGGGGCGTGACCAATGCCTCGGAGGTGATTTGGGCGTAGTTGTAGTAATGAAAACTGAACAATGTCAGCCCCGACACGGCCGTCAACGCCAAAACCGAGGTGAGGAAACGGCGCAAGAACAAAAATGTGATGAAAAATGTCGCATAAAGAAGGGACAGGTTCACCCAATGAAATGGAATATGAATCAGGTGGCTGAAGAATAACAGGGTCGGGTAGCCAGGGGGCCATACGGTGGTCGTTGTGATGGCCTGAAAGAGCGTTGGCTGCATCCCCGATTTTATCATTTTCAACGATTGCGGTGACAGCGTAGCGCGGGCGACAGCTTTCCAGAAGAAGTGGAGGGGAATGAGAATGATGATCGAGGTCAGAAAAGAAAGCAGCATGGCATGGAGCCATTTCTGGTATGTGAGATTTCTATAACCTGTAGTCGTTTTCTGCGCATCAGTCTCGGGTTGTTTGTGGTCGCCGGAGGATGAAGAGGACGTGTTCATGGTTTGGATTGTACTTTTCATGAAGTTTCGCTGTCAAGATACGATCATCTGTTGGTATCTTGACAGTGAAATTCTTGTACGCGGAACAAAAAGTTGGATCGACTGAAAAAAGCTTGATCTCACGCAAAGCTGCCAAGGCGCAAAGGGAAATATCATGGTTTCGCCAAGGAAAAGTGGCTGAAACCCCATCATTTTTGCTGTTATCTCTGTCGCCACTGTTGATTCCGGCCTTTTTTTCAGGAGAGCCCTATCTATTTCTTTTACCGGGCGTTGACGCCGGCGCTGGGAGAATGATGCTGGTTGCGGTTATAATGAGTTTCATCTTGATTCAAGGAAATTACTTTTGCCAGCCGACGCCCTGATTCAGGGGCGCATGAT
>JALSPL010000441.1 GCA_026985975.1 Anaerolineae bacterium
CGCCGGGCCATCCAGATCGACGGCAAAACAGTCATTCACCGCAGGCAGGTAAAAAACGCCCGCCAGCGGCTGGCTGCCCTGCATCAACCCGATGCTGACGCCCCACACCGGCAGGCCCGCGGCAAAGGCGTTGGTGCCGTCGATGGGGTCCAGCACCCAACGATAGGGCGCATTTTCGTCAAAATCCGCGCCCTCCTCGCCCAGAATGCCGAAATCAGGGTATTCCCTGCGCAATGCCGCGGCAAGAAAGCGCTCGATAGCTTTATCGGCGGCAGTGACAGGGGTGTCATCAGCCTTCATGGTGACAGTGGTGTTCCGGAAATAACCCAACGCTATTTTGCCCGCTTCGCGGGCCAGGTCAGAGATAAATTTGAGATCAAAAACAGGTGATGTATTCATGATGTCAAAGGATAGCACGAAGAAAGGGATGAGAGAAAATCCCCCACATAATCAATGCCCGAAGAATGGCTAAATCCACCCCCATGTTGCTGAAAGCCGCTCTTTCTGAGATAATGAATGCGTCGGCTACTCCCTCTCATCCCCATCCTCCCCAACGCCCTATGTCGCTTATCCATCTCATTATCGATCCCCTGGCCTATCCCTTTATGGTGCGCGGACTGCTGGCTGCGATCCTGGTGGGCGTCGTCTGCGCCACGGTGGGAACCTATATCGTGCTACGGGGCATGGCTTTCTTCGGCGACGCCCTGGCCCATGCCATCCTGCCGGGCGTGGCTGCAGGCTATCTGGTCAGCGGTGGATCGCAGACCGCGGTTTTCTGGTTCGCCCTGGTCACGGCGGTGGTCACCGCCATCGGCATCGGCGTCATCAGCAAGGGGGCCGAGCTGAAGGAGGATACGGCCATCGGCATCGTCTTCGCCGGGATGTTCGCCCTGGGCATCGCACTCATTTCCACCGTGCGGGGCTATGCGGTGGATCTGGCGCATTTCCTGTTCGGCGATGTGCTGGGCGTGACCAATCAAGACCTGTGGCTCACCTTCATTTTCGGCGTCATCGTCATCATCGCCATCATTCTTTTCTACAAGGAATTTTTGGTGCTTTCATTCGATCCCGTGTTGGCCGAAACGCTGCGCATTCCCGCTAATTTGCTCAATTATTTGCTGTTCGTGCTGCTGGCCATCACCATCGTTGTTTCATTGCAGACCGTGGGCGTGGCGCTGATGCTAGCCATGCTGGTAACGCCCCCGGCCACAGCCTATCTGCTTACCCGACGGCTGCCAACCATGATGGCGCTGGCCGCGGCCATCGGCGCTTTTTCGGGCGTGGTGGGCCTCTATCTCTCTTTCTATATCAGCGTGGCCTCGGGCGCGGCCATCGTGCTGGTCAGCACCGCCATCTTTCTGCTGACAGCGCTTTTTGCGCCGCAACGAGGCTGGCTCTGGCGAAAATTCAGCCAGCAGCAAGCGGCGGTAAGCCGGTAAGGATGAAGGGAACGCGGCGCAAGTTGTCTTCGCTGACACAACCGGACAGGTTCCATTTGACCGGGTTTGCTCACCGAACGAGCTGACCATGGGCGAATTTGACCGTGAATCCGGCGCTTCCGGCGGATAACTTGTCGGCTAGATTCCTCCTCCCTGCGGTCGTCGGAAGGACGTAACGGAATTTTCATCGGTATCGACGGGCAGCCGCCCGTGTCGCCTGTTCCCGTAACAGATTATGATCAAAACCATCACGACTTTCACCAAAAGCCAGGCCGTTATCAAAGTGCGGCGGGGTCTGTACAATCTGTTGACTCTCTATTTCTTGAGCAGCGCCCTGGCCAGTTTTATCCTGCACTTGCACCCGCAGCGCGGTTTCACCAGCCTGATTATCTGGATCCCCAAAGTAGTGGCCGCCACTTTTACGCCCGTGCTCATGCTCATCAATCTCATCTCCATTGCCACGGGCTTCTTGCGGCGGGATTGGAAATGGATTGCATCCGGAGTGATAGGCGCTGGGCTCAGCACCCATTATTTCTATCAGATTCAGCGCCCGGCGCCCGCGTTCGATGAGGTCTTCGGACGCAGTTGGCGAGAGCGCGTGCCCGCCCGCTTGCGGCCATCCTTGCTTCCCCAGGGACGCTGGACGATGCTGCTGCGCGCGCCCAAAAACGTGCGACGGCAAATGGATGTGGTCATCGGAAAAAGTCCCGCCACCGGCAAGGAGCTGCTGGCCAACATCTGGCTGCCGCCCGAAGAGATTCCTTCCAATCGGGCGGCTGTCATTTATGTGCATGGCGGCGCCTGGGTGTATGGCGACAAGGACAACACCCAGCGCCCGGCATTTCGACATCTGGCCGGGCAGGGCTATGTGGTGATGGATGTGGCCTACACGCTGTGGCCCGATAGCGACATCCCCCACATGGTGCAGGAAGTCAAGCAGGCCGTTTTGTGGCTCAAGCGCCATAGCGAACATTATGACATCGATCCCGAGCATATCACCCTCTCCGGCGCTTCTGCGGGCGGCCATCTGGCGATGCTGGCCGCTTACACTCCCGGCAATCCCATCTTCCAGCCGCCGGGTGACGATGGCGACGACGCCGTCAGAGCCGTCATCGCCTACTATCCGCCGGTGGACTTCCGGGCGATGTATTATGATCTCGAAACCGTCTTTGGCGGGATGATTCGGGATCGCCGCATCACCTTTTTGGCCAATCAGGCTGCGAACGCCCTGAAAAAAATGGGATACATCCCACCCAATTACCAGATGGGCGATGATCTCAATATCGTTCGTCAGATGTTGGGAGGCTCGCCGGACGAAATCCCCGAGATCTACGATCTGCTTTCACCCATCAACCACGTCGATCCCCGCGATCCTCCCACCCAGATATTCCAGGGCGAAGATGACTTCTTCCGTCTGGCGCCGCCCTTGCGGGAGCTGCATCGTAAATTGCAGCGCTCGGGCGTACCGGTCATCTACATCGAATTCCCCTACACCCCTCACGGTTTCGATCTTTTCTTGCCCCAGATATCTCCGGTGGCGCTGCGCTCATTTCGGGAGATGGACCGTTTTCTCCATCTCGTCAACTACACGCTCTGAAACGCTTCCCTATGAAACTCCTCAGCATTCTGATTTCCTCCTTGACGTTTATTCTTTACCATCGGCCCAGACACACATTCACCATCATCTCGCTGTGGATGCCCAAGCTCCTAGCCGGCGCCCTGTCTCCGATAATGGCTGTCATCAGTGCTGCAATGAGCGTCTACGGTTTTTTCAAACGGGATTGGGGCCTGACAGGCGCGGGAGCCGCCAACGCTGCGCTCAACGCCTATCATATCCGGGACATCGGCCGCAACCGCAGTCGAGAACTTTTCGATAACGCATTCGGCCCCGAATGGCCCATGTTGATCCCGCCCGAAGTGAAAATAGATTTCATGCCCCAGCCCTATCAGCCATTTCTGCCCATTCCTCAAGATGTTATTTTTCAGCAGGATCTGGTGGTGGGAGAGAAATTCGAGGGCGGGCCATTGCTGGCAGATCTGTGGCAGCCCAAAGCAAACGCCTATCGCAGCGGGTTGGCCATCCTTTACACCCACGGCGGGGCCTGGCGCTATGGCGCCAAAGACATGATGACACGGCCCCAATTCAAACGTCTGGCGCATCAAGGGCACGTTATTCTGGATATCGATTATTCCATCAGCGAGGACACGCCTATCCAGGAGATGGTGCGGGAGACCAAGCAGGCGCTGTTGTGGCTGAAACAACATGCTGACGCCTACGGCGTCGATCCCGAACGCATCGTGCTGATGGGGAGCTCGGCGGGCGGACAACTGGCGCTGCTCACTGCATACACGCCCGGACATCTCGCATTTCAGCCGCACAACATTTCGGGAGATGAAAGCGTGCATGGCGTCATTGCCTTTTATCCTCCCGTCGATTTTTTGCAACTCTATCGGCAGAGTATCGAACAATACACGCCACACAGCGGCAAAGCGCCCGATCTGAATCCCATGGACTGGGTGTATTATCTGCTGCTCAAGTTTTTGGGTCTGGCCAAGAACCCCCAGGACATCACGCCCGACCGGAATTTCTTCACCCGCTTGCTGGGGGGAACGCCCCAACAACTTCCCGAGCTCTATCAGCTTCTCTCCCCTATCAATCATGTCTCACCTACCAGCCCCGCCACGCTGACCGTCATCGGCGAGCATGATTTCTTCCGCTTCAATACCGGAGCCCACAACCTGCATTTCAAACTGAAATCATTGGGCGTCCCTTCCTCCCTGCTGGAGCTTCCCCGCACCGATCACGCCTTCGACATCGTCCTCACCCAGCTATCCCCGTCGGCGCAATCGGCCATCTTCCACTACGAGCGCTTTTTGGGCGTCCTGGCGGGGAGGGATAGGGAGTAGGATTGGGCGTGTATCCAATCCTATTCCTATTCCTACGCCTACGCCTCCTCCCCCAACGCCCGGCGGAAGGCGGCGATGTTGGTTGCGATGCTGGCCCGATCGTTGAAAATGGCGGAGCCGGCCACCAGGATGTTGGCGCCCGCCGCCGCGATCTCGGCCGCATTGTCCGGTTTGACGCCGCCATCCACTTCGATATCCACATGCTGCAAGCCGCGAGCATTCAGCATCCGCCGCAAGCGGGCGATCTTGCCGGTGCTGGCGGGAATGTAGCTCTGCCCGCCAAAGCCGGGATTCACCGACATAATTAGCACCTGCGTCACATCGGGCAAAATTTCCTCCAACATGACCAGGGGGGTGGCCGGGTTCAGGGTGACGCCCGGGCGCACGCCCAGCTCCCGAATCTGCTGCAGGGTGCGATGTAGATGCGGGCAGGTCTCGACATGCACAGTGAGAATGTCGGCGCCCGCTTTGGCGAAGGCGTCCAGCATCGCCTCCGGCCGTTCGATCATGAGATGCACATCCAGCAGCACGCCTGTTTCGTCGGCGATGGGGCGCAGGGCCTGGACGATGAGCGGGCCGATGGTGATGTTGGGCACGAATTGTCCATCCATTACGTCGACATGAATGTAGTCGGCTCCGGCGGTCGCGGCCGCGCGCACCTGCTCGCCCAGGCGGGAGAAATCTGCAGAAAGAATGGATGGGGCAAGTTTGATGGGCATGAGGATTAAAGTGGGGAGCGCTAAACCTGACAGGTTCCCAACCGGCAATGCCGAATCGCGGCCAAATGCGCTCATGGCCAGCGCTTTCGGTGAGCAAAGCCGGTGCGTGGAACCTGTCAGGTTGTGGTGGACGAAAACAACCTCAGCAATGACGGATCGACTGAAAAAAGCTTGATCTCACGCAAAGCTGCCAAGGCGCAAAGGAAAATATCATGGTTTCGCCAAGGAAAAGTGGCTGAAACCACACCATTTTCGCCGTCTTCTCTATCGTCGCTGCTGATCGCGACCTTTTTTCAGGGGAGCCAATGACGCATGGCTATTTCTGGAGCAACGCCAGCGCCTTGTTCACAACATTCTTAACGGTGAAACCGTATTTCTCGAATACCAGTTTGCCGGGCGCGGAAGCGCCGAAATGATCAAGGCCGATGACGGCGCCGTTCGCGCCCACATATCGCCCCCAGGCCAGGGGCGATCCGGCCTCGATGGCCAGCTTGGGGACGCCCGCTGGCAGCGCCGAGGCCCGATACGCCGCATCCTGGGCGTCGAACAGCTCCCAACTGGGCATTGAGACCACCCGGGCGGACACGTCCCGCTCTTGCAGCGCATCCGCGGCGGCCAACGCCAGCGCCACCTCCGAACCGGTGGCGATGAGGATCACGTCGGGTGCGCCGTCGGGATCGGCGAGGACGTACGCGCCTCGGGCCAGCCCATTGTCCGCAGGCGTCACCTGCGGCAACCCCTGGCGGGTGAGGATGAGGGCGGTGGGCCCGTTGCGTTCCAGCGCCACCTTCCACGCCTGTGCGGTTTCATTGCCGTCGGCGGGACGAATGGTAACCAGGTTGGGGATGGCGCGCAGCGCCGTCAGATGTTCAATGGGTTGATGAGTAGGACCATCCTCGCCCACGCCGATGCTGTCGTGAGTGAAGACATAGATCACAGGAATGTCCATCAGTGCAGCCACGCGAATGGCGCCGCGCATATAATCGGAGAAGACCAGGAATGTGCCGCCGTAGGGCCGAATATAGTGCACGGCCAGACCGTTCATAATGGCGCCCATGCCATGCTCGCGGATGCCGTAGTGGATGTAGTTGCCGCCATAGTCGCCGCGCTCGATGTCCTGCTCGTTGGGGGGATTGGTTTTGTTGCTGCCGGTGAGATCGGCGGATCCCCCCACCAGCATGGGCAATGTAGGCATCAGAGCGGCAATGACTTTGCCCGAGGTGGCGCGAGTGGCCAAAGGCTTTTCGCCGCTGAAATCGGGCAGATGCTGCTCCCAGCCCGCGGGCAGCTTCCCGGCCACCATGTTGTCCCATTGGGCGGCCAGCTCGGGCCAGGCCTGGCGATAGGCTATCATCATCGCCTCCCAGGCCTGATGTGCGGCAGCGCCCGCCTGCCTGGCCGCCGCCACGCGAGCAGGAACGTCGTCGGGAATGTAAAACGCCTCATCCGGCGGGAAGCCGAAGAATTCTTTGGTGGCGCGCACGCCCTCGGGTCCCAGAGGCGAACCATGCACTTTAGAGGTGTCCTGCATGGGACTGCCATAGCCGATATGCGTACGGCAGGCGATGATGGAGGGGCGTTCGGTCTCGGCCCGGGCGTCGCGGATGGCCGCATCTACAGCGGCCATGTCGTGACCGTTGACCCGGGCCACATGCCAGCCGTAGGCTGAGAACCGTTGCAGCACATCTTCGCTGAAGCTGAGTTCGGTGGGGCCATCGATGGAGATGTGATTGTCGTCATAGAGCACGATGAGCTTGCCCAGGCCCCAATGTCCGGCCAATGACGCCGCCTCAGCCGAGACGCCCTCCATCAGATCGCCATCCGAGGCAACGACGTAGGTGAAGTGATCGACGATGGGAAAGTCTGGCTTGTTGAAACGGGCGGCCATCCAGCGTTCGGCCAGGGCCATGCCCACGGCGCTGCTGATCCCCTGCCCCAACGGGCCGGTGGTCAGCTCGACGCCCCGCTCCGGGTCATATTCGGGATGTCCGGCGGTGACATAGCCCCATTGCCGGAAATGTTTCAGCTCATCCAACGAGATAGGATAGCCGAATAGATGCAGCAACGAATAGAGCAGAGCGGAGCCGTGACCGGCGGAGAGGACAAAGCGATCCCGATCGGGCCATGCGGGAGCGGTTGGGTTATGCTTGAGAAAGCGGGTCCACAACACAGTCACCATATCCGCCGTTCCCAGCGGCAGACCAGGATGGCCGGAATTGGCTGCCTGGATGGCATCCACCGCCAGCAGACGCAGCGTGTTGGCCAGTTGTTGATCGGTTTCATCGTAATGAAAAGATAAAGGCGTCATGATGTTGGCTCCAGAGATGTAGATGAAGAGAAAAGTCCGCCAGGATGGACGTTAAGCGGGTGTCGAAGAGGGCAGAGAAGGGTGGTCTTTATGGGGCGGACATCTAGAAAGAGCAGCTAACTGCTCAGGTTGTCTTCCCCCGACCGCAACCTGACAGGTTCCATTGAACCGGGTTTACTCACCAAACAAGCAGGCTATGGGCTAATTTGGCCACAAATTCGGCTTTGTTGGCGAGGAACCTGTCAGGTTTGAGGAAAAAAGACCAGCCAACCTACAGACGTTTGCGATTACGATTCGACTCATTTTAGCTTAAAGAGCAGCGCTTTTCAAAGACCTTGTTGCAGGCTTGCTTTCGGGGGCGGGACTGTGCTATGGTGCAAAAAATTCACAGAGTTCTCATCTCACCATGAAACATTTTCGAATTCCCCTGGTTTCGGTCATCGGCGGGGCCGAGTGCACGCCCGCAGAGGCGGCTCTGGCCGAGGAGACGGGCCGCCTGCTGGCCCAAAACGGCTATGGCGTCGTGTGCGGCGGCCGCGGCGGCGTTATGGCTGCGGTCTGCAAGGGCGTCAATCAGATGGGAGGGGTGACGGTGGGCTTGCTGCCGGGCGATGATGGCGGCGAGGCCAACGACTGGGTGCAGATCGTTATTCCCACGGGGTTGGGCGAGGCCCGCAATGCGCTGGTGGCGCGAGCGGGCGTGGGCGTCATCGCCATCGGCGGCGGCTATGGCACGTTGTCGGAGATGGCGCTGGCGCTGAAATGGGGGCGGCGGGTGACGGGCTTGCAGACCTGGGACATCGAGGGCGTTTATCGGGCCAGCGATCCCGCGGACGCGGTGCGGTTTGTGCTGGGCGAAAAAAAATAGGCTCAACTGGATCTCAGGGGTCAGTTCAAACTCCCTGACGAAGATTGACGAATGTTGACGAAAAATGACGCTTTTCTTCGTCAATCTTCGTCCTTTCGTCACGTTTCGTCGGC
>JALSPL010000442.1 GCA_026985975.1 Anaerolineae bacterium
TGGGTTTCGACGCGTTGGGTGGATTGGGACATAGCAAAAATTCGGTATTTAGATGAAAATGAATCAATGATGGGTCCACTGAAAAAAGGTTATTTTACCACGGAGACACGGAGAACACGGAGAAAATAATGGCAGTTCACAGAGAAAAGACCTCTGAACCTCTACCTTTTTCTTCCTCCGTGCCCTCTGTGCCTCCGTGGTGAGGCTTTTTTCAGGCGACTCAATGATCAGTATCCGACGCCGTCAGGCCGATTGCAAAATCTCAATGAGACGCTGAAATCAGCTCTAAAAAGCGGGGCAGCAGCTTCTCCGTCTCGGGACTGGGCCGAAACCGGGACAGAATCTCCTGGATCTCTTCCTCGGTGAAAACTTTGGCGTAGATGTCGAGATAACGACGGAAACGCAGTAAATTGTCTTCCATCGTCAGCTCGGGGTGAAACTGGGTGGCCCAGATGGGTTTGCCCGGGATGCGAAAAGCCTCATAGGCCACGCGATCACTGAAGGCCAGATTGATCGCGCCCGGCGGCAGGAACGCCGCCCGTTCTTTGTGCCCCAACTGCGCCATGAACCGGGGCGGCAGCACGCTGAACAGCTCATCCCGTTGCGCCGCGGGCGTGAGAGTGAGCTCGAACGCGCCCACCTCGGCATTGTCGGGATCGGGGATGATAGCGCCGCCCAGAGCCTGCACCAGCATCTGGAAGCCGAAACAGGAGGCGAACATGGGACGGCCCAGGTCCACCAGCTCCCGCAGGCGCTGCTGGGTGGCGTCGAAATGGGGCAGATTGCGTTTGGAGACATCGAATTCCCCGGCGCCGCCGATGAGCACCGCCTGATATTGCTTCACTTTATCCAGTGACGGCGGACCTTGCAGCAGATCATGGGAGACGATGGCCTCGATGGGAAGCTGCATTCGGGCGGCGAATGAAGCCCGCTCCTCCTGTTTGGCGGGATCATCAGGTCGTCGGGCCTGGAGCAAAAGCAGTTTGGGCGTCGTCATCGTTCACCTCTGTGGGGATGCCTGGGATTGTTGTCCTGCCGGGGTTCAGATTATAATGGGTTTCCGCTCGAAACGCGAAACCCGACGAGGTGACGCATCGGGCTCATCCCTCAATCCTCAGGAAATCCCATTGTGACAACGACCCTCATCCTCGATCCCGGCATGGGCATGGCCGGAGATATGTTCTCCGCCGCCCTCATTGGCCTGGGCGTTCCCGCCGAGGTCATCACCCAGGCCATGAGCGCCGCCGCCCATCTGCTGGGCTCCGCCCGCATCACCGCCGAAACCGTTCCCACGCCCGAAGGCCCGGGCCAGCGCCTGAAGATCGCCCTGGCCGCCAACGATGACCATCTCAGCGCCGCCGCCGCCCGCGACTTGCTGGCGCAGGCCATCGCAGCCGCGGGCCTGGCCAAGCCTTACGCGGCCTTTGCTCGCCGCACCCTCGCGATCCTCATCGAGGCCGAGCGCGAAGCGCATAGCAGCGGGCGGCTGGATTTTGGACAGATGAGCGTGCAGGCCATCGGCGTGGCGCATACGCCCTATCAACACCGCCACGACGCGCCCCACCAGCCCCGGACTGACGCCGAAGGCGAATTCTATGTCGAGCTCTTTCCGGAATTTGCGGCGGGCCTGGAAAATGTGACCGACTTCTCCCATGTCTTTCTGCTCTCCTGGCTGCATCATAGCGCCGGATTTTCGCTGCAGGTGACGCCGCCGTGGCAAAATGCAGCCGGAGAACGAAAACGCGTCGGGCTTTTTGCCAGCCGCTCGCCCAATCGCCCCAACCCCATCGGTCTCACCCTGGCCCGGGTGCAGGGCGTGGAGGGCAATCGTCTGCTCACCGGCCCGCTGGATCTGTTCGACGGCACGCCCATCATCGACATCAAGCCCCATGTGCGCACGCTGGATCAAACCGGCGTCGGCGATGACGGCTGGCTGGCCGATGGCGATCATCTGGCACTGCACAAAAAAGGCGTCCCCCACAGTCACGAGGGAGAGGAGGCGGTGCTGCATGAAGCCCAGGACATCCTGCTGGACGTGATGGGCGCGGCTGCGGGCCTGCAATATCTGAACATAGACATGAATGCGGTGGCCTGTCTCACGCCCGTAGCCGTGGGCGGCGGCGTTATCAGCTTTAGTCACGGCGCGTTGCCTGCGCCCGCTCCCGCCACATCAGCCATTCTCAAGCGCCATCGCATCCCCCACGTGGCCGGGCCCGTGGATGTGGAGCTGCTCACCCCCACCGGCGCCGCCATCCTGGCGGCGTTGCATCCTATCTGGCGTTGTCGTCAATCACTGCCAACAAAGCGCATCAGCGCTCGCGGCATGGGCCTGGGCAGCAAAAATTTGCAACCGCTCAACGCCCTGCGCCTGGCGTTGCAAGATGATTAAGGCGTAAATGTCAACCATCACCCAATAGCGTCTCCACCGCAGTCAACACCTGATCGACGGTGAGATCGGCAAGACATGTGCGGGCGGCGCAGCCCTCTCGCCGCCCAACGCTGTGCCCGACATAAGAGCAGGGGGAGCAGGGCAGATCGAGACGCACCACCCGGCTGGGGCTGTAGGGCGTCCAGGGGGCCCAGGCCCGATGATTGCTGGGCCCGAAAATGGCGACCACGGGCGTGCGCGCGGCCGCGGCCAGGTGCATGACGCCGCTGTCCGCGCCCACGAACGCGCGGGCGCGGCGCAGCACGCCCGCCAGCTCGCGAAAGCTGGTGCGCCCGCTGAGATCGATGAGGGGGCCGCCGCCTGCGGCCACGACCGCGGCCACATCGTCACCGGGCGAGCCCACCAGCGCCGCGGGCAGATTGTGACGGCGATACAAGGCCGCAGCCAGCGCCGCGAACTTCTCCGGCTCCCAACGCCGGGCCAGCGAGAAGCCTCCGGAGCCAGGGTGGATGACGATGAACGGCTGGTCTCCCAGTCCCGATTCGGCCAGCAGCGCATCAGCGCGGGCCTGCTCCGCCTCATTCAGGGGCAGATGCAGGCTGAGATCGGTGGCGACCGCGCCCAGACGTTTGGCCAGCGCCAGCCAGTATTCCACTTCTCGCATGGCGCCGAAACCGTCATCCGCCACGGACAGCGTCAGCCAGCGTCCGTGCCCGTTATCCAGCCCCACCACCGTTTCGGCGCCGGCAGCCTTCACCAGCGCCCACTGCTTGGCGCGCCCCATGCGCGTGGTGAGATGATGAAAATTGACCACCGTGTCATACTTGCGGGCTCGCAACGAACGCATAGAGCGGGCCAGCGGCCGCCATGCCGTCGGCTTCAGCGCCGTCACCCCCTCGAACTGCGTCTTCGGAAAAATCACAACCTCATCCACCAGACCCGATCCTTCCAGAATCATGGCGGTATGCGGATTGACCAGGGCGTCGATCTTCGCATCAGGAAACGTCAACCGCAGCGCGCGCAGCGCCGGGGTGATGTTCAGCACATCGCCCAGGTCGGCGAGTTTGATAGCGAGAATACGGGAAGGGGACATGAGGAAGAAAGATACGGGCGATGACGCGGCAATCCGGCAAATGCCCGATGTTTGCAGGATCGAAGCAATCATAATACCGAACCCATACCCGGCGCAAGCGGAGGCCCCGGCCAGGGTGCGTTTCAACTTTGACTCCACTGAAAAAGGCCGAGATCAGCAGCGACGATAGAGAAAACAGCGAAAATAGTGGGGTTTCAGCCATATTTTCTTGGCGAAACCCTGATATTTTCCTTTGCGTCCTTGCGACTTTGCGTGAGACAAAGCTTTTTTCAGGCGATCCAACTTTTAGTGCGTGAAAAGACTTTCAAGGTCTGCGAGACCTTGAAAGTCTGCGGGAAGCAGACGCAAAGCGCCCGCTTTGGGGCTCAGCCCCAATTTTGAAACGCATCCGCCTCTCAGACGCGGTTGACAAAACCTCAATCTCCATCTACACTGCAACCATGATCCGTTACGCCTATTTTCACTCGCCAGTCGGCTTCATCGAACTGCACAGCGATGGCGAAGCGCTGATTGCGGCCCGTTTCGTAGAAGCGCCCACCCAGGCCCATTCGCCCGATACGGTGCTGTTGCAGACTATTCGCCAGCTTTCCGCTTACTTTTCGGGAGAATTGAGAACCTTCGATCTGCCATTGCGACTAAAAGGCTCGCCTTTTCAGCTTTCGGTATGGGAGCAACTGCTGACTATCCCCTATGGTGAAACGCGCAGCTATCGCGATATCGCCCGGGCGCTGGGAAACCCGAAAGCGATGCGGGCTGTGGGAGCCGCCAACAGCGCCAACCCCATCGTCATCATCGTCCCCTGCCATCGCGTCATCACTGCGGACGGGAAACTGGGCGGCTACAGCGGCGGCCTGTGGCGCAAAGCCTGGCTATTGCGGCACGAAGGTGAGATGCTATTCTGATCCGAAGCGGGCGGGACCCCCTGCCCCAGACCGGTCGCAGCGCTGAAATTGCCCGGCGCTCTTCACTCTGCTATAATGCCTGCTCGCCCGCTCGTGCAGGCATTTTTCTCACCCCAACCATTTTCGCTGGCCCCTGGCACAAGGGAGCGCCAACGGAGGATTTATGAAAAAGTATCATATCTGGACCATCGGTTGCCAGATGAACGTGGCCGACTCCACCCATGTGGGAGCGGAGCTGGAGAAACTGGGCTATGAGCCCACCGACATCATCGATGAAGCGGATGTCCTCGTGCTGAACACCTGCGTGGTGCGTCAGAGCGCGGAAAACAAGGCTCTGGGCAAGCTGGGAGCGCTGAAACCCTGGCGTCTGCAACATCCCCAGCGCACGCTGGCTCTGATGGGCTGCATGGTGGGCGTCAGGCCCTCGCCGCAACTGCTCAGCGCCTTTCCCTGGGTGGATGTGTTCATGGCCCCCAGCGAAGCTGGCCCGCTGGTCTCGCACCTGCGCAACCGCATGACCGCCCGTGAGCTGAAGGAGATCGAGGAAAAGCAACTTGCCCTGCGCCATCAATTGCAGGACGAAGCCTGGCCCATCGCTTCACTCAAACATCTTTCTCTGGCCGGAGAAACGCCGGTGGCTGCCTATGCGCCGGTGGTGTATGGCTGTTCTCACGCCTGCACCTATTGCATCATCCCTTTCCGCCGCGGCATCGAGCGCAGCCGTCCGCTGGCGGAAATCGTGGCCGAAACTCGCGGGCTGGTGGCCCAGGGCGTGCGGGAGATCACCCTGCTGGGGCAAATTGTAGATCGCTACGGCTATGACTTCGACGGACAGCGTCCCAATCTGGTGGATTTGCTGGAAGCGGTGCATGAGATCGACGGTCTGTGGCGCATCCGCTTCCTCACCAGTCATCCCAGCTACATGAATGACGCCCTATTGGAGGCGGTGGCGCGTCTGCCAAAGCTCATGCCCCACATCGAAGTTCCCATCCAGGCGGGGGATGACGAGGTGCTGGCCCGCATGAAACGCGGCTACACCGCCGAAGATTACCGCCGTCTGGTGGCCCGCATTCGGGAAATCATTCCCGACGTCGCCATTCACACCGACATCATCGTGGGCTTCCCCGGCGAGACCGCTGAACAATTCCAGCGCACTTACGACATTTTGGAGGCGTTGCGGCTGGAAAAGACGCATCTGGCCCGCTACAGCCCCCGGCCCGGCACCGTCAGCGCCCGGCGCATGAAAGATGATGTGCCCGATGAGGAAAAACGCCGCCGCCACCAATTGTTGGAGGCCCAGCACCAGCGCATCAGCGCCGAACTGAACCGACGCTGGCTGCACGAAACCGTCGAGGTGCTGGTGGAGGAGCGACATAAGGGCAAGTGGCGCGGACGCACGCCCCAGAACCGCTTGGTCTTCATCGAAGATGACCGGGATTTGCGAGGACGGCTGCTGGATGTACACATCACCTGGACAGGGCCGTGGAGTATGCAGGGCGTGGCCGCCGACCGCCTGACTCGGGCCCGCAACGTCTCCACCGGGCTGACATTGCATTGATCATCGCACAAACAAGCCCCGACGAAGATCGCCGGGGCTCATTTTTGCCGATTACTGAGGAACGAAGTTACTTGGCGGGGAGTTTGAGGATCTGGCCCGGGCGAATGAGACGCGGATTCTCGATGTGATTGAGCGCCCGTAACGCCTGCACACTGGCGCCGTAACGGAACGCTATCTGGCTGAGGCTTTCGCCGCGCACGATCACATGCTCCTCAGCCACCGTATCACCATCGCGGGCGACCTCATCCGGCTCCGTGACGCTGCCCTCTCCCGGCGCCATGCTGACAGCCTGTCCGTTGGGAGACGAAGCAACGTCGGCGGCTCCGCCGCAGGGAACCAGCAGGGGCTGTCCGACAAAAAGCAGGTTGGGATTGGCGATGTCGTTGTAGTCCGCCAGCCACTCGACGCTGGCGCCGAACTGTTCGGCGATGCGTGAAATATAATCGCCCGGCTGCACAAGATAGGTGCACATGGCGTTGGTCGCCTGGCCGTTGTTGGCATTATTGTCTCCGCCGGCGGGGGGATCATCCGGGGGATCGGCCGGGTCGGGCGCAGGAACTGTGCGACAGGCCCGCAGCGCCACATCGTCGAAATCAAAGTTGACTTCACGTTCCGATTGCGCCCACTTCTTCAAACCAAGCAGATAGAGACGAATGGTGCTGCCGGGAGATTCGAAGGTGGAGACATAGTTGGTGTAAGGACCGGGAGCCGTGCGCAATGAGATGCCAGACACAGGGACGCCGGTCAGGCTTTCCAGCTCAGATATCTGGCTTATTTTACCCGAGCCGTTGTTGAGGCCCCAATAAATTTCATAACGCCAGGCGTCTTCATCGCTGTGATCCGCCGCTTCGCGGATCATGGCCTTGAGGCTGAGCTGGTAGGTGGCGCCGGCAGTGAGACCACCGACTTTCTGATGCACGCCAATCCAGCGATCTGCGTCGGTGGGCATGTGGCCGCGAGAGTTGATCTCCAACAATTGGGCGTGAGCGCCTTCGGCCACCACCGGCCCCCACTGATCATCATAATAGCCGTAATTGGCGCGGCCGCCATTGTTGAATTTACCCCACTTGGCCGCGGTGCCGTCAGCGTCGAAGCCCGACTCGAAACCACCGTTCTGCAGCAGATTCGGGCCATCGCAGACCAGCTCTCCCTGCAACGCAACGGGCGTGATCGTGGCGGAGGGAGGCGTGGTGGGCTGCACGGTGGCGGCAGGTTGCCCGGCCGGCACTGCGCCCTTCAGCGACGCCGTATCAATATCGAAATTCACTTCTTTATACCAATCGCCCCATTTCATGCGGCCGGCAATGAACACCGTGAGTTTGCTGCTCTGCGCCGTCACATTCAGCTTCACATCATAATAGGCGCCGGGATTCAGCCGATCCTGGATAGGCCCGACATCCACTTCCTGCACCTGAGCGTTCGCCCAATCCTCCCCGCCGTTTTGATCGAAGCCCACCAGCATCACATAACGCCAGGGATCACCGCCGGCGTCGGCATCGTTGGCCCGGATCATGCCTTTGAAGGAAAGGGTGTACGTCTCGCCAGGCACAACATCCACGACCTGATAAATGCCAGCAGTGCGGTTCTGATCGCCGCCTTTTTCTTTTGTGTTGATCTCGATGAGTTGGGCGTGTGAACCTGTGGCGACGACGCGGTCCCATTGATCGTCATAGAATCCATAACCGCCAATGCCGCCAGTGTTGAAACAACCCCAATCAACACCGACCATGCCGCAATGATCAACAGCCCTGAAACCTTGCTCGAAATCACCGTTCTTTAGTAACTCGCCTGTTACTTGCGCCCCTGCCAAGGTGCTGACAAGGCCCGTCACAAGCATGATGGTCAGAGCCACGGTGAGAGCCAGAAATACCGTGCGCCGGGAAAATTTCACGATGCTCCTCCTGAAAAAAGAGCGAAAACTTAAAAGGAAAGGGGGATATTATTGCATAAAATGCGCCAATGATAAAATTCTATCAGACAAAAGCCTGTCTGTCAAGAAGGAATTTGAGCTAATGGATGTGAAATTATAAAATCGCGCGCAATTCGAGAGATCGCGAAAATTTTTGTATTAGCCGCGAACAAAAATATTCGCGCGCTAACATTTTATTTGCATGAAATTTCCCTTCCACCGCGAATTCGCAACTCCAGGGGTATTACAGACCTGACAGTTGCACCGATGGCGTCATTCTCACATCACGCGTCACATAGATACTGGACATTGGCGTTTTTTGCTTTGAACTCAATTTCACTCGAATTGTTACTGATAATCGCTTCCCGGGTGACGAAAATGGACGAATGTAGACGAAAAGTGACGATTCTTTTTCGTCAATCTTCGTCCTTTGGTCTATTTTCGTCAGATCATTGGATATGAT
>JALSPL010000443.1 GCA_026985975.1 Anaerolineae bacterium
TTGATCGACGCGCGGACTTTCCCGCAATGCTTTGACAACCCAATACACCATAGGCTTGCCGGCGATGGGAATCAATGATTTGCGTTCCACGCCCATGGCCAGAGCCAGAGGATCGGGGTTTTCGCGAGAATAGCCTGCCAATACCAAAGCGGGATAGGTTTTCATGACGGACTCCAGGATAAGTGTTCGGAATTGATAAAAAAATAAATTCTGATGCTTGATTATAGTTCAAAAAGGGGGGAGTCGGGAAAAATGTAAGGAGGGGAGGTGGTTACTCAGGGTGTGATCAGGGGGCGGGATGGCGTTTTTCCAGTTCTTCCGGCGGTTTGCCCTGCCAGATCATCTGCGCCAACCTGCGGCCGGTGGGCGTGGCCGCCAGCCCGCCTTCGGCGGTTTCTTTCAGGCTCGGGTCCATGCGACGTCCGATGCGGGCCATGGCGTCGATGACCTCGTCGGGGGGAATGACGCTTTCGACGCCCGCCATGGCCAGATCCACGGCGATGAAGCATTGGGCGGCGCCGGCGGCGTTGCGCTTGACGCAGGGGACTTCCACCAGGCCCGCCACCGGATCGCAAACCAACCCCAACATGTTCTTCAGAGTGATGGCCACGGCCTGGCCCGACTGGTGCGGCGTTCCCCCCAGCAACTCTACAGACGCCGCAGCCGCCATGGCCGCGGCGCTGCCCGTTTCGGCCTGGCAGCCGCCGGCCGCGCCCGAGATGCTGGCCCGCCGGGCGATGACCGCGCCCACGCCGCTGGCCGTAAACAATGCATTGATCAGGTCTTCATCGCTGAAGCCGTAGGCTTCCTGAAGCGTCAGCAGCACGCCGGGAAGAATGCCCGCAGAGCCCGCGGTGGGCGTGGCTACGATGCAGCCCATGCCCGCGTTGACTTCATTGACGGCCATGGCCCGGGCGATGGCTCGGCTGAGAATGGGGCCGGTGATGGGTTGGTAGCCGCTCTCAAGATGCCGCCATAGCTTCCGGGCGTCGCCGCCGCTGATGCCGCTGAGAGAGCGCACGGGGCTGGAGACGCCCTCCTCGGCGCTATGGCGCATCACCTCCAGGCGTTTGCGCATCAACGACCATATCGTCTCGGGGGTGCGGTCGGTCAGCTCTGCTTCTCGGGTGATGATGATGTGGTGAAGCGGTTGCTTTTTGGTTTCGGCCAGGGCGATCATTTCGGCCAGTGACTCGAACATGGGCTTATCTCGTGTCGTATCGTGACGGTGAAGTTATTGTATGCAGAACAAAAAGTTTCACAGGGAACCACAGAGGAAAATCAAGAGCTTCACAGAGGATTTATTAGAGATTTCTCTGTGGTCCTCCGGCAATCTCTGTGAAACGCTGTGTTCCCATTTGGTTCTGGCTCAGCCAGATTGGGGGATTCAGTCAAGCAGTTTGGGGATATGTCGGGCCCAGCGCACCCAGTAGAAATCCTCCAGCGCTTCTATGAGGTCATCGGGGATGGCGTCATCCGTTTCGAAGATCTGGATCGCTTCTCCCCCGCGTTGTATGCGCTCCACCCGAGAAAAGGCGATGTTGAGCCGGTATTGCAGAAACAGTCCCGTGATGGCGTGAATCGTGCCGGGACGGTCCTCGGCGGCCACCAGCAGGGTTTCGTGTTCGCCTGTGAAGTTAATGCCGTATTGGTTGATGGCCCGAATTTCGACCATGCCGCCGCCTATCGAGTCCCCCACCACCCTGACTTTTTGTTCATCAGCCTGCAAGATCATCTCCACCGAGTTGGGGTGGGCATCCTCACCCAGATCGACTGTGCGGAACGCGACCGCCATGCCCGCGGCGCGAGCCAGATCCAGGCTTTTGCGGATGTGCGGATCATCGGTGGCCAGGCCCAACAGACCCGCAACCAGCGCCCGATCTGTGCCGTGTCCGCGTCCGG
>JALSPL010000444.1 GCA_026985975.1 Anaerolineae bacterium
ATCCGTCAGCAGGGCTATGATGCGTTGAGCGAAGTCTCGGGGCTCGTCGGCCAGGGCCAGATGCACGCCATCCACGACCTGGATGCCGTCCGCGCCCAGGGTGGTGGAGACCACCGGTTTGGCCAGAGCCAGGGATTCCAGGATCTTGAAACGGGTGCCGCCGCCCGCCAGCAGGGGAACGACATAAACATCCGCCTGCACGATGTAGGGCCGCACATCGGACACGGCCCCGGTGACGGTGACGTCGCTGCGCCCGACCAGCGTCTGCAACCGGGCGTGAGGATTGCGCCCCACCACCCAGAAATGCGCGTCCACGCCCGCCGACTTCAGGTTTGGCAGCACTTCATCGGCAAACCACAGCGCCGCATCCACATTGGGTCGAAAATCCATCTTGCCGGTGAAAACCAGATGGGGGCCGGGGCCAGCCATCACGGGCGGGAAGATTTCATCCGGCCGGTAGAGGGCCAGATCCACGCCGTTGGTGACGACGCTAATGGAGGTCTCGGGGGCCAGGGCGCTCAGAAAGCGGGCGTCAGGCTCGCTGACCGCAGCCACGCCGTCCACACTTTGGGCCAATGAGCGCTCATAGCGCCGCAGTTTGGCCGTCTGGATGGCGGAATAGGCGGCCGCGGGCCAGCGTTTGGGCCGGCGCAGATCGGCGCGGGCCGCGCGCTGCTGCAACAAAGTCTCGGCGTTGTGGGCGTCGTAGATGGCGCGGCCATAAGAGACGCCCGCATCCCGCAGAGCAAAAAAGTAAGGGGCCATCTCGATGCCCTCGATTTGCAGGATGTCGGGGCGCAGGTCGCGCACCAAGGCCAGCAACGCGTCCCGGGCATGAGGTGACCACAGCCGTCGGGCCATATCGGGCAGCGGCGTGGCGATGAGGTCCCGCAGGCGGTCGCGGGGGCTGCGCGGGGGCTGCGCCGCGGTGGTGATGGATGCCGCCAGCTCCGCCACGGGCCCGGCTGCAGGATCATCGCCGGGGGCGAGTATGCTGAAAAGATGGACTTCATGACGCTGCGCCAACTGCTTGAGCAGATTGAAATTGCGCAGCGTCGTGCCCTGATGCGTGGGCCAGGGAAATTGCGGGGTGAGAAAAAGGATGCGCAAGGGAAAATAAAATTATCGAAGATGCAAAATCAGTACACTTCGGGCACGAAGTTCTGATATTCCATGGGCGGGCGCACATAGCGATGCCGCGGCACCGGGCGCGGCGGCAGTTCGATGAGGCCCGGCGTCATATCCTCATAAGGAATCATGCTGAGGAGATGATGGATGGTGTTCAGCCGCGCCCGGCGCTTGTCGTCGGAATTGACCACCCACCAGGGCGATTGTTTGATGTCGGTGTAGGCGAACATCTCATCTTTTGCCCGAGAGTATTCCTCCCACATGGCCCGGGCCTTGATGTCCATGGGGCTCAATTTCCAGCGTTTGGTGGGGTCTTCGGCCCGGGCCTGGAAGCGCTTTTCCTGCTCTTCCTGGCTTACGGAGAACCAGTATTTGATAAGGATGATGCCCGAGCGCACCAGCATCCGCTCGAAGTTGGGGGCAGAACGCAGAAATTCCCAGTATTCTTCATCCGAGCAGAAGCCCATGACCCGTTCCACGCCCGCCCGGTTGTACCAACTGCGGTCGAAGAGCGCCATCTCGCCCGCGGCGGGCAGATGCGCCACATAGCGCTGAAAATACCATTGGGTTTTCTCCTTTTCGGTGGGGACGCCCAGGGCCACCACCCGCACCACGCGAGGATTCAGCCGCTCGGTGATGCGTTTGATGACGCCCCCCTTGCCCGCGGCGTCCCGGCCCTCGAAGATCACCACCACCCGCAGCCCTTCGTGCTTGATCCATTCCTGTAATTTCACCAGCTCGATCTGGAGCCTAGCCAATTCTTTTTCGTAGAACTTCTTGGGAAGCCGCTTCTTATGCAATGCGGTGGGCGAATCCTCAGCGGCGACAGAGGGTTGTTCTGCTTTTTGCTCTTTTTCCGACATGTTTTACCTCCGGGGCGGCGGGGGAGAAGCTGCTGGGGCGGGAATTTCGACTCTGTGCGATGGTTTCGGCGGCGATGATCGAGCAAAATCATTGTAAAACAAGGCGGTGTCCCCGTCAAATGCTTTTTCCTGCCTCTCTTTTGACAGAATGCCCGCCTTTCTGCTATGCTTAGCGTCACAATTCCATAGCCAATAAAGGCTCCACTGAAAAAAGGTCGAGATCAGCAGCGACGATAGAGAAAACAGCGAAAATAGTGGGGTTTCAGCCATATTTTCTTGGCGAAACCATGATATTTTCCTTTGCGTCCTTGCGACTTTGCGTGAGACAAAGCTTTTTTCAGGCAATCCAATAAAGGCTGTGAACCGGAAGAGTACGCATCAGAGCGGGATGCAGAGAGGCGGCGGTTGCTGCGAAGTCGCCATCAGCGCAGGTGCGGAATGGGCCGGGGAGCTGATCACCGAACGCCCGCGGGCCAGTAGGCTGATCCGGAAACGCCACCGTTATTCGGGCGCTGGATGTCGCTTTCGGGCCGCATCCGTAGAGAGAGACCGGCGACGCCCGGTCTAACGAGGGTGGCACCACGGATATGTTTTATTCGTCCCTCGCGTCCTGAACGACGCGGGGGATTTTTGTTTTACCCGCAATCATTCACTAAGTTTTTCATTCCACGAGGCAACGATCATGACGACACAGAAACGCATTCTCACGGGCGACCGCCCCACGGGCCGATTGCATCTGGGCCATTATATCGGTTCCATCAAGGCCCGGGTCGAGCTTCAAGATCAGTATGAAACCTTTTTGATCATCGCTGATCTGCACATGCTGACCACCAAGAATAGCAAGGATGACATCGCCCGGGTCGATGAAAACGCCCGGCAGATGGTGCTGGATTATCTGGCCTGCGGCATCGACCCGGAAAAGGTGACCATCTATCTGCAATCCGCCGTGCACGAGACCTATGAGCTGAATACGCTGTTCCAGAATATGGTGACGGTGCCCAGGCTGGAGCGGCTGCCCAGCCTGAAGGATATGGCCCGGGCCGCGCACAAGGAGGAGATGCCCTACGGGCTGTTGGGCTATCCGGTACTGCAAGCAGCCGACATCCTGCTGCCGCGGGCGCATCTGGTGCCGGTGGGCAAGGATAATCTGGCGCATGTTGAGATCACCCGCGAGATCGCGCGTCGCTTCAATCGCATGTACGGCGACGTGTTCCCTATCCCCGAGGCCCTGGTGCCCGAAACCGGCACGCTGGTGGGCACCGATGGTCAGGCCAAGATGAGCAAGAGCCTGAACAACGCCATTATGATCAGCGATGACGCCAAGGCGGTGCGTAAAAAGGTCTTCAGCATGTTCACCGATCCCAACCGCATCCGCTCGGATATTCCGGGCCGGGTGGAGGGCAACCCGGTTTTCATTTATCACGACACATTCAATCCCAACAAGGCCGAGGTGGAAGACCTGAAGGCCCGCTACCGGAGGGGCGCGGTGGGCGATGTCGAGGTGAAAGAGAAGCTGACCATCGCCATCAACAATTTCCTGGACCCCATTCGCGAGCGTCGGGCCGTTTTCGAGGCGGATTCGGGCTTTGTGGATGAAGTCATCTATCAGGGAACGCTGCACACCCGCGAGGTGGCCCGCGAGACCATCATCGCCGCCAAAAAGGCCATGGGGCTGACGGGCGTATGGAATCGCATCAGCCGCCGGGCGGAGCGCCGCCGCAAGCGCCTGGCCAAGGCGTCATAGCAAGCTGACAGGAATGGCGCGATCCAGTCGTATCTCGGTCATATCCACCTGGCAGGCGTAGGCCCGCACCTCGACGCCTGCCGCGGCCGCCTGCGCCAGGGTTTGGGCGAAGAGCGGGTCCACCGCGGCCGCCGGAGCAAAGGCGCAGGCGTCGGGGCGCTGCACGATGAAAACCACAGCGGCCCGCTCCCCATTCCTCACGATGGTTATCAATTCCCGCAGATGACGGCTGCCGCGGGCGGTGGGCGCGTCGGGAAAACGAGCGACGCCATCCGCCACCAGGGTCACCGATTTGGTCTCAACCCAGCAGACGCCTTCGGGCCCGGTCAGACGGAAATCGAGCCGACTGTCACCGTAGCGCACCTCGGGCTGGATGTGCTGACAGGCGAATTCGGGCAGACGTCCGGCGGTCACGGCCTCGGCAAAGAGAGGATTGGGCAGGCGGGCGTCGATGGAGACCAGCGCCTCGGGCATTTGCACCAGTTTCAGATCGTAAGGGGTTTTGCGGTGGGGATTGGCCGCGGGATGGAGCCAAACCGGACGTCCGGGAATGAAAAGATCGTGTAATCGCCCCGAATTGGGCACATGCGCCCACACATCCTGCGCTTCCAGCCGCACGGTGGCCCGAAACCGGTTGTCGCGACGGATGAATGCACCGGGAAGCAGTGGCTGCGGGTGTTTCATCAGGGCGATGACAGGGCGTCCAACAGCTCACCGGGATCGATGGGCAGCGTCTCAACCTCACATCCCGCCGCCACCAGCGCGTCGATTGTCTCCTGGGGATGGTGGCCGATGAGGCTGACGGTGACGGCCTGCGCCGCATCAGTCGCATCGAATCCAAAGGGGATGGCGTTTTGGGTCAGGTAGTCGGAGAGGAGGGAGAGATACAGTTGGGTGTCGGGCGTTTCCACATCCCCAAACAGAAAATAGCGATTGGCAATGCGATCCGCCGGCAGGGGGGCGGCGAAATTCAGGGTGACAGCGTTGACGCCATCCAGAAAGACTGGCCCGGCCACCCGGCTATCGCTTTTGTCTAGCACTGTATAAGCGCTGGCGGGCAGGCCATCGAAGCTATAGCGCTCATCAGCCGACACCACCAATGTTTTGACCACTTTTTCGGCGTCCATTAACGCCAGAGTGTGTCCGCCGCCGCCGGGCACGCGCCCGCTGATGGCGCTGGAGGAGGGGTTTTCCGACTCTTCGGCAATCGTGTGCAGATAGGTAATGGCAAAGGAATGATGAAACAGGGTGTTGCCCGGCGCTTCGTCGGGGTGGTCGGTGCGCAGATTGATGACGCGATCCGAAGGTGCGCCTACGCCTTCCACGCTGCACACCTGCCATTTCCACATAGGGAAATTCGCGCCAGCCTCGGGCGGCTGTTGCTCGATGGTCACCGTATCGCTGCCGCCATCCCACAGAATCGTGAACATGGCCCCATACAGACGCTCGCTCGCTTCATTGACTGCGTCCAAAAAGATATGATGACGCCCGTTGTTTTCTTCGGGCGTGAGATGATGCACCCGGATAACTTTCCAATAGACCTGACCGGGCTCCACCGCAGCGGGGATAATTTCCACGCCATAAGCTTCGGCGTCGTTGATGACATCAGTCATAAGATGCTCCTGTTCATTCTGTTGATGTTCTGGCCAGCAGGCGGGCCAGTGTAAGCAGATCGCCCCGCATGTCAATGGTTTCACATTCTGCATCCTGCAACAATGTGACAACGCTGTCGGGGATGCCGTCGCCCAGAAGGACGACCGTGCTGGCGAATTGCGCTTCGGTGATGCTGAATGTCACCGAACCTGCAGGCTGAGTTGACAGCCAGGGAGCCGTCAGGCGCATCAAGGCGGGGAGCAAGGCGTCATCCGCCATCAGTAGCAGATAGCTGCGGGCCAGCAGTTTGGGCGGGGCCACAGCCACCGGCGCATAAAGCAGATCCACTGTGACACGATTGACGCCGTCGAGCACGATATCGACGACGTTGACCTCTTCGCCGATGGCCACTTCATAGACGCCCGGGCCGAGATCGGCAAAGGCGTATTGCCCGTCACTATCGGTCGTCGCAGTGGCCTGCACCTCATCCTGAAACAGCAGCGAGACCTCGACATCGGGCGTGGGCTGATTGGCGGCGTCATGCACCCGGCCGGAAATCTGGCTGTTCCGCACATCATTGCTCATACCCACTCGCAGCAATGGCGCTTCCAGCACGCTCTGTCCGTCACAATGCAGATCGGTCAGGATGTCGTCATCCAGTTCGACGCGATAATCGCCCGCGGGCAAGTTGGTGAAACGATAGTGACCGTCCTGGGTGAGTTCGCCATGGCGGATGAAACCGTAGGTTTCGGAGATGAGTTTGATAGTGCGTTGCTCGCCGCCGGCGCCCTCCACCTGACCGACAATAGCGCCCATCAGCGGAAATGCCACATCTTCCTGCTGGCGGCCATCCAGCAGGATATCGGTGCGGATCATGCCAACGCCCGCCAGTTCCAGCTCGTAAACGCCCGCGGGCAGTTGTTCAAAGCGGAAGGATCGGGCGTGATCCAGCGCCGTTTCGGCGATCGTCTGGCCATCCTTCCACAGATGAACCGCCTGGCCGACGCGGCCGCCGGGAATGTTGCCCTGGATGACGCTTTCGGATATATTATCGCCCACGGGCAGCAACTGGAAATTCACTTCATAGGTGATGGGATCGCCCTCGCGGCCGGGGACATGGGCGGTCTCCAGACCGTCGGCGATGTCGCTTTCATAATCTCCCTGCACCACCTGAATCATAAACTCGCCCTTGCTGTGCAAAAATTCGTAATAGCCATCCGGCTTGAAGGGATCATGACCGGTGGTGGTGCGGGGAAATCCTGTGTCAGGATCGGCGCCGACCCATCGCATCTCCAGCGTTACGCCATTCATGCCTTCTCCCAGCACATTGCGCACAACGCCGTAAAACAGCTCGCGGTTTTCGGTTTCTTCCGGGGGCAACAGGCGTTTTTCGGTCAGGATGTAGCGCAAGGTGGGCGCGGTGGGAACCGTCAGATCCTGGACAATGACGGGGGAGTCGGGTGAAAGGGTGACAACGGCGTGAGCGCCTTCGGCGATGAGGATATAACCGCCCGCCAGGCCCGGACGGAAGACGAACCCGCCCAGGGCGTCTGTCTCCGTCCGATCATGCACGATGCCGTTGCGCTGTATGCGCACCTCAATCTCGGGCAGAATCAGCCCGTCAGAGTCCATAACCTTGCCGGAGATCTCATAATTTCCCGGTGGATCGATGTTTTTCACATCCAGCACATCCACATCGGCGGCTGTGAGCGTGATGTCTGGGACCGCGACGCCCAACCAGGGAATGAAAAGATCATACACGCCCGGCTCGGCAACGAGTTCATAGCGGCCGGCTTCATCACTGATGGCGTGGGCGACGATAGCGCCATCTCGGGTGCGCAATGTCAGGGCCACGCCCGTCAATGGCTGGCCGTTGCTGTCGAACGCCCGACCGGTGACGGCTGCCGTATCGCCCGGGGGGCGCAATTCATGCCGGATTTTGGCGGGCGTGTCTTTCAATAATTGCACGATGGGCAACTGACCATCCAACCCGAATTGCAGGTCCCAGGCGTGCGTGTACCACGACATCTGATCCCAGGCGGGGTTGAAATCGCCCATGGGCACAGAGGCGAGCAGCCAGGTGCAGACGCTGAAATACCATGCAGGCGCTTCATCCTGCAAAAAATCAGTAATGGCCATCTGCCAATTCGCCTGCGTTGTCGGATTCACTTTGGCGTAACGATCGTCATCGCCCCAACCCACCACCGGGCCGCCCTCGGTGCTGATGATGGGGATGTAAAAGCCCAGGGCGTCGTAGACGAATTGTCCGAATAATTCCCAGGCCCCGAAACAACTGGCGTCATCCAGAATCGTTGCGCCGGGATTCTTGTGCGCCGCCCGCACCGCGTTCACCTGGTCGAGAGTGCGGCCATCCCAGGCCCAACGATTGAATTTATCGTAATCCTCGCGTGAGATGTCGATCCCCAGTTCCTGGATCTCCTCCCAACTGAGATGGCTATATTGCCAGGCCGCCAGGCGATCATATTCCTCGCGGGTCAGGGGCTTCCCCTCCTGATTCACCGCATCATAAGGATAATCCAGAGGATGGTTGAGGGTGTAGTTGTGGATGGCCAGCCAGGCGCCTTTTTCGAAAATATCGATACGCCCCCGCTCCACGACTTTGGCGATGCCGTTGGCTTTGGAGCCGGGCCCCATGGCTGGAAACGCAGGCAGTCCGCCAAAACCCTGAATGACGTCGGCGTCATAGATGAAATTATCCACGACAATATCCAACCAGTTGTCGGGACGATGATTGTTTTCCCATTCGGCGGGAAGGTCGGGTTCGTTGTTGGTTTCGATGTAGCGGACGCCGGCAGCGATCAAGCGTTCGATCGCATCAATTTCCCGCCCGCCAATATGCCCGGGATTCGGGCGCTCGCGATAAACCCGGACCACGGGCATGATGTCGTTTGCCAGCAAAGCCTGGCACAGTTCGATTGAAGACCCGCCGCCGTCATCAAGCGCCTTGACCCACTTTATC
>JALSPL010000445.1 GCA_026985975.1 Anaerolineae bacterium
GCCTTTGTGTCTTTGCGTGAGATCGATCTTTTTTCAGTCGATCCATCTTTTCTTTTCCTGCTCCAACATGAAAGAATCCCGCTCGTTTGTTTTTTCCCTCACATTTATTTTTCTGGCGGCGATGTTGCTTTCGGGATGCGGCTGGCCCGCGCCGGCAACAGTCCCCACGCCCGAAGCGCCGACTGAGGTTGCAACGGCCACCCCCCTGCAGACGATCGAGCCTTCCACAGCATTGCCTCCGGCCTCCCCCACCGAGACGCCCGCGACGGCTACGCCTGTCATCACTCAGACGGCTGCGACGCCGCCTGCGACCGTTACGACGGCCACGCCCGACAGCGCATCGACCGCTGTCAGCGCCGCCGCATCCGCAGCCGAGACCACGCCCGCGGTCACTCCCACTGCGCCGCTTCCCACCCTGGCCGCCACCGAAATCACTTATGGCGGCATAACGCCGGAGCCGGGCGTCACCCTCTACGAGACCTGTATGCTGGATCCCGACTGCGTTCCGCCGCCAGCGCCGCCGCTCCAACGCCTGCAAAACACCGAAAACATCTTGCTGCTGGGCACAGATCGACGGGAGGGCTGGGGTAATTGGCGCACCGACACCATCATGCTGCTGATCATCGATCAGGACGCCAATCAGGTGGCTGTCGTCTCCTTTCCCCGCGATCTGTACGTTTATCATCCCTGGTATGGCAAGCGCAAAATCAATGTGCTGGATTTCCTGGGCGAGGAGCACCAGTATCCCGGCGGCGGTTTTCAGGTCATGAAGGAAACGTTTGAATATAACTACGGCATCCCCATCCATCATGTCGTTCGGGCGCATCGCGGGGCCTTTATCGAGTTCGTGGACGCCATCGGCGGCATCGACATCACGCTGGATTGCGATTTGTGGGAGATTTCGCCCAAGGATGGCGGCGGTTACAATGTGCTCTATCTGCCCGCGGGCGCACACCATCTCGATGGCGAGACCGCGCTGGAATACGCCACCTTCCGCTATCGCACCAACGACTGGGGCCGGGCCCGGCGTCAGCAGGCCGTTTTGGCTGCTGTCAAGAATCAGGCTGCGCAATTGGGACTCATCGCCAAAGCCCCCGAGATCTGGGGCATCATCCAGCGCAACGTCAGCACCGACCTGGGCTTTCTGGATTTGTTGCGCTACGCCCAATATGGGCTGGGTCTGGAGATGTCCAGCATCCATTCCCATGTTTTCAGTAATCGCGAGCTGCAAGCCGCCAAGCTGCCGCAGAGCGGCGCTTACGTGCTTTTCCCCAAAAAAGAAAGCGTGCTGGCCGACGTGCTGGAAAACATCTTCGCCTACGTGCCCATCAGCGTGCAGGGCACGCATCCGCAGGGCTGCCCGCCGCCTCCGGCCTGGGCCGCCGAATACCTGGCGGAACTGACGCCCACGCCGCCGCCCCAATGACCTCGGGCGCTGTCTGAGCGCTTCTCTGTACGCAAGATATTCGGGGTTGCCCTCTGTTGCGCCCGGAGCGGCTGTCTGAAACGCGTTTGGGGCTTGTGTGTTGTTTGGCTGAATAACGAGCGGTGGGATATAATGCTTATTTGGAAGCAATTATCGCGGCGCCTTTCGATTATTGTTTGCCGCCGCGTCGGCGTCGCACCTGCCCCCATCGACGCATTTCGCTTCACGCATCCAGCAACGATCATCGGAGGTTCATTGCGTGATAAAACGTAAAACACAGAACATTGATTTTTGGCTTCATGATTATCAAATCGATGAGAATGATCATGAATTCATTTATGATTTGCTTGCCGAATCGGATATTCCCAAGAGCGCCCGCGAGCTGGCCTTAGCCCTGATTCGACGCCACGCGCAACAAGAAGAAAACTTTCTGCGCAATGAGCTGGCCAAAGCGCTGATCTATGATCCCGCCGAATCTTATCAGCCGGGCGATGTCATCTATTTCCCCGCCCTGGATTTCCGCAAGGGGGCGGTGACGTCCGTGCGCCCGGGCAATAATCCCGAGCACGGTGATTTCGTCGTCCTCACCGTGGAGATGGAGGGCGAGAAGAAACCCCGCGCTTTCGCCGCCAACTTGCAGTCGCCGCATCGGCTCAATCGCACCAGCGATGACAACCTCCTGGATGATGCCGAGCTGCTCTCTCCGGAGGATATTCTGGCTGCCGCGGGCGATTCATTGATTCCCAAAATCGAGGAACATCTGGCCGCCAATCCTGATTTCTTCGTGCGGGCCGGTGACGCCTGGCTGACCACAGATCAGATCGTGCCGGTCAATGTCGGGCATTTGAACATCGCCGAGGCCCTCATCGAGATGGAGGGCGGCCCCTTGACCACGCAAAAACTGCTGGCGCAGGTGGATCTGGACGCCGACACATCTGAGGCTATCCGAATCTTCTCGCTGGATACGGCCTTGCAAAACGATGATCGCTTCATTCAGGTGGGCGTGGGCGATAGCCCCGCCTGGTATTTGCGGCGATTGCTGCCCGCCGCCGTCATCGAGACGCCCGACATCCTGCGTTATGTCCCGGTCGATTATGATCGCTCGTTGCTCAATGTCGAGTTGTTGCAGACAGAATATGAACTCATGGACGAGTGGAGCGAAACGCCCGAGGCTGCTGATGACGCGGCTCCGCCGCAATCGGCCGTTTACAACCTCATCTATCCTCATTACGTCGCCGGTTCCATGCCTCTCACCCATGACATCCGCCGCATGTTGTCGGCGGGCAAGGACCGCACAACCGCCATTACCCTGGTGGATGGGCGCTGGGGCAGTAAATTCCCCGCCTGGGTGACGCCCGAGGGGCGTTATGTGGCGGGTTTGGGTGATTGGTACAAAGAGCATAAACTGCCGGTGGGCGCGCGCATCTTCCTGAAACCTACCGGCAACCCCAATGAATATCTCATCGATTTCAAACCGCAGCGGGCCCGTCGTCATTGGCTGCGCCTGGCCATCGTGCAGGGCAACCGACTTGTCTTCCAGATGCAGCAGAAAACGATGAATGTGGAAGTGGACGATCAGATGGTCCTCACCGTGGGCGATCCCGCCGCCATCCAGGACTTGCGCGAACATCTGGAGATCGAGGGCTATGATGTGAGCGATCTGGTGGCTTTGCTGATGCCCGAACTGGTGCGCATGAGCCCTCAGGGGACGGCCCATGTCAAATCCCTGTATAGCGCCATCAACCTGGTGCGCCGCCTGCCGCCCGCCCCCATCTTTGCGGCGTTGGTGCAACTGCCCGGCGCCACCGACACCGGCAGCGGTTTTTGGAGTCTGTAACCCCGGCTCGATTCAAGAAGAGGAAAAATATCATGCCCTGGAAACGCCCCACCCTTGACACCCCCTTTCATGTTGACTGGGACTGGTGGAAAGAGCACGAAAGCAATTATAGATTTTATCTGTATGAGCAACTCTGCGACGCCTGCCGCCAACGTTTTGCCATGGATGAAGATGCCGTGGCTGTGGATTGGATTGATCCCGAGACCGCGGAGGTGACGCAAAACGCCGACGCCTGGCTGATTTGTCTGATGAAGCATTGCACGCAGGATCCCGCTTATCTCTCCAGCGATCTCCCCCTGGCCGCGGCGGTCTTTCGGGCGCTGCTGGTGAACAACAACAAGCCTCTGACGCCCCGGCAGCTCCATGATCTCCTGCCCTGGCGCGACGCCCGCACCATTCTTCGGGTCATCGGCGGCCGCAAAGTTCATTATGGCATCCGTCCCGTAACCGATTGATCGCCAGCACCTGCTGCTTTGACCTGACCGCGATGCGCTTTTTGTGCGTCGCGGTTTTTTATGCCAGCGCGCCATCCACCAGCGTTTCGGCGCCCACAGCCTCCCGGCCCGGTTGCAGCCACAACAGAAACTCGCGATTGCCCTTGGGGCCCAGAATGGGGGAGGGGATGAGGCCCCGGGGCCCGTAGCCATGCACTGCCGCCCAATCCACCATCTCGCGCAGCACCTGCCGATGCACGCGGGCGTCGCGCACAACCCCGCCCTTGCCCACCCGCGCCCGGCCCGCCTCGAACTGCGGCTTGATCAAGGCGATGATCTGGCCGCCGGGGGCCAGCAACCGTTTGGCCGCGGGCAAAATCAGGCGCAGGGAGATAAAGGAGGCGTCGATGACGATGAGATGCACCGGTTCGGGCAGACTTTCGAGATAGCGGGCGTTGGTGCGCTCCATCACCACCACGCGGGGATCGGTGCGCAGCCGCCAGTGCAACTGCCCGTAGCCCACATCGACGGCATAGACCCGGGCCGCGCCCCGTTGCAGCAGCACATCGGTGAAACCGCCGGTGGAAGCGCCCAGATCGGCGCAGATCAGGCCCGCAGGATCGATGCCGAAGGCGTCCAGGCCCGCGGCCAGCTTGTGTCCTCCGCGACTGACGTATGGAGGGCGTTCCTTGACGCGGATGACGGCATCGGTGGCGATTTTATGGCCCGGCTTGGTGGCGGGGCGGTCATCCACCAGCACCAGCCCCGCCATGATCAACCGCTGGGCCTGCTCTCGGCTTTCCGCCAGCCCGCGGGCCATCAGCAGCTTATCCAGGCGCTCTTTTGGCTGTTTTTGGGTCATCGTGAATAAGTCCAATGTCGAGACGATTGACGATGGACGACGGCAGGCTTGCAAAACTGTCGTCCCCCATCTATCGTCCATCGTTTATCATCTATCATCGGGCCAGCGGTAGACGACGGTGAAGCCCGCCATGTCTTCGGGGCGCTCATGCCAGGGCTGTCCGTTCAAAGTCGTCCAGGCGTGGCCCGCCAGGCCCGGCGGTTCACCTTCTCGCCGTTTGCGCATAGCCAAAATGACACCCAGGGGCAGGCCGACGCGGCGCAGGAAGTGGTAGCGCAGCAAGGAGCGGCGCAGGCACACGCCAAAGGGGGAGCGCCGGTCCCAAATGGCCAGCGCATCCACCAGCGCCCGCACCTCATCTTCGTCCCGGTCGGCCCAATCCGCCCGCTGGGGGGTGAGTTCTGCCAGGAATTGGGGCAGGGGCAGCGCCGCGTAGCGGGCGGGCATCTCCGCCTGCACCCGCCGCATCTCGCGCAGCATCGCCCGACCCTCGCTGGTCATCTGCGCCCGGGCGAGGACGCTCAGCGCGGACAATGAGCGGGCAAGACTGTTGAGGGCGGGCATAAGATTGGGCCTTGAGCGTGATCCACTGAGTTTATCTTCTGGCGCAGGTCCCGCTGCCCAGACTGTTGAGGTGGTCGATGGGATCGATAACGATGTAGGCGCATTGATGGGTGAACGGCTCGGGCGTCAACGTGTGCATCGGGCCTGGGGGAATGATGCGCATCTCCCCTTCGAACACGACCTGCCAGGATGACCCCATCCTTTTAATCAGAATGAGCTGGGGAGGCGATTCGAATTCTGTACCGGATGCTCCGAGGAAACGTAAGGCCTCCGTCGCGATCTCCTGCTGTTCCGGCGGGAGCGTCTCCACATCGATAACATGGGGCGTGAGCGTGCCGAGGCAGCCGCCTGCAAGAAATGCAATGAGCAGGACGCCCAGCCAGGCGAGTCGTGGGATCATGGTTTTCATGTGTCGAACAGCGCCCGCGCCCGCCACAGCCCGCCCGTCTCCCGGGGGGGCTCGACGGCAAGATCGTGGTAGGTGACGGCCTTGATATGCGCCAGATCGCTGGCTCCGGTCCGGCCAAAGACCAGCGCCCGGATGTGGCTTTCATCCAGCTCTCGCACGATGACGTTCTGCACGACCAGCCCGTGCGCCTCCTGCTGCCACAGCAATTCGTTGAGCCAGTTGACCAGTAACGCTTCCCGATCTTCGCCCGCCGCCTCGATGTATTGCTGAAGGGTGGGGCCCTGCACGTCGTAAGCGGCTTGCAGGCCAAACATGGCGATGGCGGCGTGGGCGTACAGCGCCTCGGGCGTGTCGCCAAAGACCTCAACGCCCCAATCGGCGGTGTAGGCCAGCTCGCGGTAGCGCTCGTAATCGGGCAGTTGCGGGTCCAGGTCCAGCAGCCATCGGGCCAACTTTTTATCCCGGGCGATCTGGGCCTTGAGCGCGTCCAGGCCCGGGAACTTCATCTCATCGCGCAGGCGGGCCACGAACGAAAGCGCCAGGCAGCGCCCATAAATGTCCTCGTCGAAATCGATGAGGTGCGCCTCGATGGTGCGGTGGCCGCCGTTGACGGTGGGACGCAGGCCGATATTGACCACCGCCGGAAAACGCCGACCCTCCACCTCGGCCCAGGCCGCATACACGCCGTCCGCAGGATGCACCCGATTTTGCGAGACAGCGATGTTGGCGGTGGGAAAGCCCAGGGTGCGTCCGCGCTGATCCCCATAAACGATGACGCCGGAGATGGTGAAATAGCGTCCCAGCCACACATTGGCCCACTCGATATTCCCCAGGGTGATGGCGCTGCGAATGCGGGAAGAGCGCACCGGGACGCCCTCCCAACTGAATTCGGGCGTGATATGCACCTGGATGCCGATTTTTTCTCCGTACGCCCGCAGAAAATCAACGTCCCCCCGCCGGTTTTTGCCCAGGGCAAAGTCTGGCCCCACCCACAGGTCGGTCAGGGCCAGATGTTCCTTGAGCAGGTCCATGAAATCTTCGGGCTCGGTCTGAGCCGTGCGTCGGGTGAAGGGATGGACGATGGTGAAATCCAGGCCCGCCTGTGCGTAGAGCTTCAGTCGTTCGGCCAGAGAGTTGATGCTGGCCACGGGCCTGTCGGGAAACAGCACCGCGCGGGGATGCGGATGAAACGTCAGCAGGCCGCAGGCCGCGCCGACAGCATGGGCGGCCGCCTGCATGGATGCAATGAGAGCGCTGTGTCCGCGGTGCATGCCATCGAAACTGCCGATGGTGAGATGCGTCGGCCCCTTGAGGTGGGCGGCGGTGATGGATTCGAATACTTGCATGGGAGTAGGTGCGACGCACCTGTAGTCAACGTTCTTGATTGGCGTCGTCTTGGCGGGAGGCGTGAGTGAAGAGTCGGGAGGCGGCGGCTTTCAGGTGCGTTGCACCTTGTTTGCCGCCAGCCAGTCGGGTAATTGGTTGACATTGTTCAGAACCGCGTCTGCGCCCAGCGCCCGCCAGTGTTCGGGGTCCCGGTAATGATCGATGAGCACGGCCAGCGCCTGCGCCTGCTGGCGGTGGCGCGGCAATTGGCGATAGTTGAGAACCAGACGCAGATCGTCCAGGCTGTCGCCCACCATGATTGCTCTGTCGGCGTTCAGCGCAGCAATGGCCCGTTCCATCAATGTCGGGTCGGGCTTGTGGCCGTCCTCGTCGGTGAAGATAGCCTCTTTTAGCAGCAGTCCGTCAAAATCGAGCCCGGCGCAGGTGGTGCGCATCTCGTTGCGATTGCGGCCGGTGATGATGCCGATTTTCTGCACGCCCGCCTGTCGCAGCCGGGCGAAGAAATCGGGCCGGGTAAAGGGGGCCTCGGCGTGGGCGAAGCCGGGCCGGTAGTCGATGACCGGCGGCTCATCGTAGATGTGCGGATACATGTCAGCGCCCCAGTAGTGGGCGTCGTAGTATTTTTGCAGCGCATCGAAGTCGGGCGCGTCGGGCCCGGCGTAGCCGCGCGCCCAGTCGATTCCCCGCTCGCCTTTTTCGGCGATGAGGTCGAACCAGGAGGTTTCGGGCGGGATGCGGCCCGCGGCCCGGGCTTGCAGCAGCACGACCAGGGCCCAGATCATATCCCAGTCGCTGTTGAAGCCGCCCGAGCGCTTGAACGCCCGCACATCATCCAGCGAGAGACCGGCATCGGGCCAGCCATGCTCATGGGCCAGCTTGCGGGCCACAAACAGGGTGCATTGATTGTACGCATCCTGCGCCGCCCACAGCACGCCGTCTACGTCGAAGATGACGGTGTTGATGATGCTCATCTGGCGTCGCGCTCCTCGAAGTAACGCTTATATCGCCGTCCCCGCTCCCGGTAGCGACGGGCGTTATCCAGGATGGCGGCCAGCTCCTTCTCGCGCACGGGCCGGGCGAAGCGGGCGGGGACGCCTTTGTATAGCGTGCGGGGCGGGATGTCGGCGCCGGGCGGGACCAGCGCCCCGGCCGCGATCATGGCCCCGGCGCCGATGTGTGCGCCGCTGAGCACCGTGGCGTTGATGCCGATGAGTGCGCCATCTTCGACGATGCAGCCGTGCACAACGGCTGCGTGTCCGATGATGACGTTTTTGCCGATGATGGCAGGGTAGCCGGGGTCGCAGTGGAGAACGCAGTTTTCCTGCACGCTGCTGCCCTCGCCAATGACGATGCGGTCCACATCGCCGCGCAGCGCCGCGCCAAACCAGATGTTGGCGCCCGCAGCCAACGTAACATCGCCGATGACGACGGCGTTGGGGGCCACAAAGGCGTCGGGATGGATTTTTTCGGGATGATAGCCGATGATGTCTTGTTTTTCCATGTTATGCTTCAATTCGTTCTCGGGCCGAGGCTGCGTGCGCGTCCAGGCCTTCGGCGTCGGCGATGCGGGCGGCGATGGCGCTGAGTTTTGCGCCCGCGGCCGGGGTCAGGGCGATGAGGCTGATGCGTTTGACGAAATCCTCCACATTCACGGGCGAGGCGTAGCGGGCCGTGCCCTCGGTGGGCATGATGTGGCTGGGCCCGGCGATGTAGTCGCCCAGCACCTCGAAGCTGCTTTCGCCCACGAAAATGCCGCCCGCATGATGCACCTGAGGCACCAGGGCCCAGGGATCGGCCACAGAAAGGCAGAGATGCTCGGGCGCATAGCGATTGGCCTCCGCCACAGCGGTTTCCAGGTCGGGGGTGATGACCGCCCCCCCGCGGGTGGGCAGGGATTGGGCGATGATCTGCGCCCGGCTCAGCTTCTGCATCCTCACCTCGATCTCCTCTCCCACCTTTTCGGCCAGCTCGCGGCTGGGGGTGAGGAGGATGGCCGAGGCCAGGATGTCGTGCTCGGCCTGGGCCAGCAGATCTGCGGCCACCATGCCCGGATGCGCCGAGTCGTCGGCGATGACGATGGTTTCGGTGGGCCCGGGCAGACCATCGATGCCCACCACGCCGAACACCTGCCGTTTGGCCAGGGTCACGAACAGCCCGCCCGGCCCCACGATTTTGTCCACCGGCCGGATGCTTTCTGTGCCGTAGGCCATGGCGCCGACGGCCTGGGCGCCGCCCAGCGCATACAGTTCATCGATTTCGGCGATGGCGGCCGCGGCCAGGATCACATCGGGGATTTGGCCGCTCTGGCGGTTGGGGGGCGTCATGGCGATGACCCGCCGCACGCCCGCCACCCGGGCGATGACCGCGGCCATGAGCAGAGAGGAGGGCAGGGGGGCGCTGCCGCCGGGCACGTACACGCCCACCGAATCCAGCGGCCGCACCAATTGCCCCAGGGCACCTTCGGCATCCTGCTGCAGCCAGGAGTTTGCGGGTTGATGGCGGTGAAACGTGGCGATGCGATCTGCGGACGCCCGCAGGGCTTCTCGCAGGTCGTCATCAATACGCTCCAGGGCCGCGTCCCATTCTGTGGAGGGAATCGCGTAGCTCTGGGCCCGAACGCCGTCAATGCGCTCCGTCCAGCGGTGCAGGCCCGCGTCGCCTTCGGCGCGGATATCGGTCAGGACTCGGGCCACGGCCCGCTCGGGCGTGAGGCGCTCGCCAAAGATGCGTTCGATGCCATCCAGCAGGCTGGCGGGATAGTCGGTTTCGGCCCAGCTTCGGCGCTGGAGAATGCCGCCGCGGGCGGTTTCGAGATCGTAGATGGGAAAATTCATAGGATTGCGGATTGGGGATTGAGGAGTGGAAAAATTACCAGATTTTTCTGCCCCGTTATTATCGCCCAAAGCGGGGGCGTTGCAAAAATAAGAGAGGACGCGAGCGCTTGCTGTTCGGTGGGATATGCTTTGCGTAAGAGGGAGCTTTTTTTGGGAAAGTAATAGTTGTGCTACAATGGAGACATACAGTCCTCAACACTTTCGGTTTTGTCAGACTATGAAAACGTTTTACAAAGTGCCATTGATTTTCGAGCCTCAACCAGAAGGCGGTTACACGGTGACGTCGCCCCTTTTGCCTGAATTGATCACCGAAGGCGACACTCTGGAAGAGGCGCGTAATAATGCCGAGGATGCTCTGCAAGCTGTGTTGGAATTGTATGAAGAAATGGGAATATCGATTTCATCGGTTTTGCAGCCCATTGTTGATAAAGCGCCCTTCCTGCTAGAGGCTGCTGTTGCTATATGAAATGGGTGTGTCCTATTTCATTTGGCGTCTGCCGCCACCGCCCAAGGCTGGAAGCCTTAGGCTACCGGTGCAAAGGCCCAACGAGCTTGGCAATAGTAGCCCAGAGGTTTTACCTCCGAGCGAAGACGCATGAACGCTGCCAACTCGTTTAGGACGCATCCATATTAAATATGCAGAAGTTTCCAGAAAATTGACTGCCTTGGGATGTGAAGAACGCCCTCGACGCGGGAAGGGATCTCATCGGAAATGGATTAACCCCAATACTGGGCGGGCGGCAGTTATACCGGATTGGGGACGTAAGGATTTGAAAACAGGTACGATTCGAGCTGTTGTGCGGCAGTTGGGTTTGGACTGGCGTGCGTTCAAGGATGCCTGATCGTCTGCTGGTCGTTTGTCATAAATTCGTCATTGACAAAATCCGCTTGCTGTGATAACCTTTTTCCAATTCCGATAATCAACGACTATGACGGAGACGAGTAGTCTGCGCCCGTGTCCCAGAGAGCTGCCGGGTGCTGCAAGGCAGTGACGCTGGCCCGATGAAATCCCCTCCCGAGTCGCCCGACCGAACCGTTCTGCGCAGTAAGTCGGGCCGGTTGGCCTCGTTATTGGCCATCGTCAGTAAGCTGCACTGATCACTGTTTACTGTTTACTGCTTACTGATCACTGTTCACTGCTTACTGACCCCGAGGTCCCGGTCGCAAGGCCGTGACGAATCCAGGTGGCACCGCGAGCGCCCCCTCGTCCTGGTACGAGCGGGCGTTTTTGTTTTGTATCAAACGTAAAACGTCAAACGTCAGGTCGCAGCCATTTCTTGACGTTTGACGCATGACGTTTTACGTTTGCATCATCCCCATGTCATTTTGAAGGAGTGCATCATCATGATCGACATCAAATTGCTGCGAGAAAAGCCCGACATGGTGCGGGAAGCCATGAAGAAGCTGGGTGCGGAGGACGCGCCCGTGGATGACGCCATCCGCCTGGATCAACGCCGACGCCAGATTCTGACCGAGCTGGAAGCGCTGAAGGCGGAGCGCAACAAGGGCTCGAAGCAGATCGGGCAGCTCATGCGCGCAGGCCAGCGCGATGAGGCCGAGGCCATCAAGGCCCGCATGAGCGAGCTGGGCGGCCAGATCGACGCCCTGCAGGCCGAGTTGAATCAGGTGGAGAAGGAGCTGGAGTGGGCCATGCTCAACATCCCCAACATCCCCCTGCCCGAAGTGCCCGTGGGCAAGGATGACAGCGAGAACGTGGTTACGCGGGTGGAGGGCGAGATGCGGCAGTTCGACTTCACGCCCAAGCCGCATTGGGAGATCGGCGAGGCCCTGGACATCATCGACTTCGAGCGCGGGGTCAAGATCTCGGGCAGCCGCTTCTACATCCTCAAGGGCCTGGGCTCCAAGCTGCAGCGGGCCCTCATCAACTGGATGCTGGATGTGCACATCGAGCAGCACGGCTACACCGAGGTCTATCCGCCCTTCATGGTGCGCAGCCACGCGCTGGTGGGCACCGGCAACCTGCCCAAATTTGCGGATAATCTCTACAAGGATCACGAGGAAGACCTGTGGCTCATCCCCACGGCTGAGGTGCCCGTGACCAATATGTATCGGGATGAGATTCTGGATGGGGCGCAGTTGCCCATCAAGCATGTGGCCTACACGCCCTGCTTTCGCCGCGAGAAATTCAGCGCCGGCAAGGATACGCGCGGCATCAAGCGCGGGCATCAGTTCGACAAGGTGGAGATGGTCAAGTTTGTGACGCCGGAGACGGGCCGGGCCGAGCTGGACAGCCTCATCGAAAACGCGGCCGACATCGCCCGCCTGCTGGGGCTGCCCTTCCGCGTGGTGCAGATGTGCACCGGCGATCTCAGCTTCGTGGCCGCCATCAAGTTCGATATTGAGCTGTGGGCCCCGGGCGTGGAGGAGTGGCTGGAAGTGAGCTCCTGCTCCATGTTCACCGATTTCCAGGCCCGCCGCGCCAACATCCGCTATCGCCCCGAGCCGGGAGCCAAGCCCCGCTATGTGTACACGCTGAATGGCTCGGGTCTGGCCCTGCCGCGGCTGGTCATCGCCATCCTGGAAAATTACCAGCAGGAAGATGGCAGCGTGGTCGTGCCCGAGGTCCTGCGGCCCTATCTGGGCGTCGATGTGATCAAGTGATGCGTGAGGCGTGAAGCGTGGCAGGCTTCTGTCATGCTTCACGCTGCCTTTCCCATGAGACGTCGAGTTGTGGTCCTCAGCGTCGTAGTCCTTCTGGGATTGCTGGCCTCCTGGGTGGTCTGGTCACGTCTGCACCGCAACGTCGTCCTCCTGGGCCCGCAGCGCACGGTGCAGACCGTCAATCCCAAGGCGGGCGTGCATACGCGGCTGGAGAACGAGGTGGAGGCCTGGAAGATCAAGAAAACGCTGGAGATGGTGCGAGAGATGGGGACGCCGTGGATCGTGGAGTATTTCCCCTGGGCGTTCAGCGAGCCCCGCAAAGGCTCCTATAATTTCGAGCACGCCGATCTGGTGATGGATCACGCCAACCGCCAGGGGCTGACGGTCATCGCCCGTCTGGGCCTGGTTCCGGACTGGGCCCGCCCCAAAGACGCCATCTCAACGTTCCTGGCGGAAGAGCATTATCAGGATTTTGCCGATTACGCTGCTGCATTTGTCTCTCATTTTCAGGGCCGCGTCACCTACGTCATCATCTGGAATGAACCCAATCTGGCCCTGGAGTGGGGATACAGAGCGCCCGACCCCAAGGCTTACACCGAGTTGTTATGCACCGCCAGCCGGGCCATTCGCGAAGCGAATCCCGATGTGGTCATCCTGGCTGGGGCGCTGGCTCCCACCATCGGCGACCCGACGGGCGACTTGGGCGTCAACGATCTGGATTTCTTGCAGGCCATGTACGACGCCGGCGCCGCTCCCTGTTTCGACGCTCTGGCCGTCCATGCTTACGGGCTCACTTTCCCGCCCGACGATCCGCCCGATCCGGAAGTCATCAATTTTCGGCGGGTGGAGCTGCTGCACCAGGTGATGATCGCCAACGGCGACCGCGACAAACCCATCCACATTACCGAGTCCGGTTGGAACGATCATCCCCGCTGGACGCGGGCCGTGCGTCCCGCTCAACGCATTCGCTACACCATCCGGGCCTATGAAATGGCCCTTGATTGGCCCTGGCTGGACTCTCTGAGCGTGTGGGCCTTCCGCTATCCGGTCCCCGAGAAAGGCTACCGCCAATACTACACCTTTGTCACGTCTGACTTTCAGCCCAAGCCCATCTATTTAGAAGTGAAAAAGGCGCTGCGGGGTGAGCCGTAGCGCCTTTTAGTGCAGTGAGAGGATGGGGCTGTTTATGCCCGGGCGGGCGCATACAACGGTTCGCCGCCGATGGTGACCTTTCCGGGGAGATCGAGGATGTATCCCTTGTTTTTGGTGACGGTTTTCAGGAATTTGGGATTGGAGACGTTATCCTCAATGATCTCTCGCAGCCAGTGGACATGCACATGCAGGGTGCGAATATCGTGAATTCTGTTGATTTTCCACACTTCTTTCATCAGCATCAGTGAACTGACCGGCTCTTCGGCGTGCAGCAACATGGTTTCCATCAACTTGGCCATTTTTGGATTCAGGCGGATTTTGCCTTTGGGACAATCCAGCACCTGGGTGCGGGTATCAAGTGTAAAGGGAGGCAAGCTGATAACGTAATTGGGCCGAGACGCCAAAAGCTCATCGATGGTTGCCATCAATTTTTTGGAGACGAATGGTTTGCTCAGAAGCGTATCGTAATAACTGATATTTTTGGGGGCGGCGCGCCCGCTTTTGAGTAAGATAATGAAGGGGCGGCGATAATGAGCTCTGGCCGCCTGTGTGATGCGACGCGCTTTTCCGGGGGTGTTGGCATCGAGGTCAATCAGGATGAGTTCCGGATCAAAGTCTTTAATTTGCTGCAATGTGGGGCGTAAAGTCAGTGTGCATTTTACGTCGTAGTGGGCAGCCAACTCTTCGCAAACACCGTTGTCTGTTACTGAGTCCATCACGGCCAGAATGCGGGGCTGAGACATTTTTCTGACTCCTGGTTTGTGGCGATAGGGGGGCATAATGGCCCGACTGAAAAGAGCTTGTTCACACATAAAGTATGCCCTGAGCGAAGTCGAAGGCGCTGAGGCGCAAAGAGAAATATCAGGGTTTCACCCCAAAAGGAGAATCCCCATCATTTTCGATGTTTTCTCTGCCGTCGCTATTGCTTCCGACTTTTTTCAGTGGAACCAATACTGTGAAAATTGCTGGCGGGGCGTCATCATTTGCGTGACAAGCTGGCGCTGAGCGGAGTGAAATGGTCTTTCCGCTTGCTTGTTTTTTGGGGCAGATTCGCCACCCAATTCGCCAGACGCAGGACAGCCTCTTTTTTTGTCTGGCGTCAACGTCTCCCCCATTGCATTGAAAGGCGGCTGCTGAAAACGGAGCAGCCACAGTAGGACGCTTGTCGCACATTGGTTTTTTGGTGGCCAACTATGTATATCGGAAAATTGCTGTTTTGTCAAATCGGAATGCTACCGCCTTCCTCATTCTATTGCAAAGAGGCCCGCGTCGGTTGGACGGCGGGCCTCTTTGTGTGATGCTATGTTCGGCGGCGTCCTTTCCCGGATGAGGAGGACGAGCTGGCGAGTCTGTGGTTAGTTATTCAAGAAAACGGGCAACCAGATGATGCTGGGAGTCGGCGTTGGTGTGGGCGTGGGGGTGGGCGTGGGGATGTCGAACCAGAATTTGTTGCTGTGGGCTCCTGGCTCCGCATGGTTCCACTCGATGGCGTCGGGGGCGATGACTGAGCCATCTTCGCTCCAGGCGCCCGTTGCGACCATGCCCGCTGGCGGCATCGACATCAGGGTGAATGCGTCGAAATCGTAGGGCTGGATGATGTGGAAGTTGAAGTAGCCGCTGGCGTCGGTGGTCGCGTCTTTATACCAACTGCCGGGGGCTGCTTCGCCCGCATTGCGCCCGTACAGACGCATGGTGACGCCAGCCATGGGCATGCTCTCATCGCCGGGCAGGCCCTGATAGGCGTAGCCGTCGAATCGCCACACCGGCAGGTCGAAGACGGCAATCACCGGGTCGTGGTCGCTGGCCCGCTCGCCGGGAAATTCCGAATCGACATGGACGTCATCGATGCGGCTGAAGAAATGATCCGTCATGTTGGCGCTGCTGAGAATGTGGTCCAGTTGTTGGGAATTGCCGCTGTAAATGAAGCTATAGCGGTCTTGCAGCGGCAGACGCTCCACCAGGTTGGAGAGGATGTCGCCCTTGAGCGCCAGCAGCGTGTCGGAGAAGTCGAAATCGTTGAGATCGCCCACCACCACGATGTTGGCGTGGGGATCGACGTCCAGGATTTTCTGGGCGAAGGCGTTGATGGCCTGGGCCTGGGCCTTGCGCTGGGGCAGCGTGTTTTGCACCGGCGGCTGCACCCGACCGAAGAGCGCATCATCGCCGCCCTTGGACTTGAAATGGTTGACGATGACAAAGATTTTATAGCCCTGGAAGATGAATTCCCCGGCTATGGACTTGCGACTGGCTTCGTAGCCCAGATCATCGTCGCCGCTGAAAGCGGGATTGTTGGGATCGACGCGCCCGGGGCTGAGGGTGAGCTCGGGGCCGTTGGCCGTCGCCTGCACGTCGGTGGGCGTGGTGGCGTCGCCGCCGGGATGATCCACAAAGGTGACGCGATCGGGCCGGAAGAGGAAGCCGACGCGGATGTTGCCGCCGGGCTGTCCGCCGTCCTCATCATTCAGGGGGTTGATCTGGCGGAAGTCGTAAACGGGCCCGCCTGCTGCCTGAATGGCGGCGATGAGCTTCTGGAAGGTGGCGCTGGCGTCCACCGTGCCATCGTCGGTGGGACCGTTGTTATCCTGCACTTCTTCCACGCCGATGATGTCGGGGGCGCGCATATGGCTGGCGATGATGGTCGCCAGGCCCTGGAATTTGCTGTCGGGGTCGCCCGGATCCAGGTTTTCGACGTTGAAGGTGGCGACGGTCAGGCGGCCATAGGCAGGTTGGGCGGTTTCCTGCGTCAGTCCGGCCGAGACCACCGGCGGCAGCGGATCGGGGTTCAGCACCTTGAAGTTGCCGTAGCTGTAGTGCATGACGCCGATAATGGGTTCGCTGAACTGATCGCCTGTGGTGACCTGAGGTTCATCGCTGTAAAGGGCGTCGTCGATGATGATGCGTTCCGGATTGAAATCATCCGGGCGAATGGCGATGCCGCCGCGCAGGGTGAGAACAGAGGCGTTGGCCCCTTTGTCGCTCACCACCGGGATCTCGCCATATTTGTTGGTGGGGCCCACGGCCTGAGCGTCGTTGATCTGCACCAGCATGCCCTCGACCGATTCATAGAAATCGATGCCATCCTGGTCGGGATCGAAGGTTGGCGTGCTATTGACGTCGCCCGTGGAGTCGTTATCGATGATCATGTTCGGCGGGACGCGTCCGCCATTGCCCAGGATGGTGGGACTGGGCAGCGGATTGTCGTTGGAGAGGGTGATGACGCTGGGATGGCTGAGTTCGGTGATGGAGAGGTTGCCCGTGCCGTAGCCGCCGGGATAATACTCTTTTACGTCTGCGGTCACCAACACCTCGTCGCCTTGGCTGACGCCGGGCCCGCTGGAGCCGACATAGGTGTAGACGCCCTCCGAGGTGGCGTCGTTGTCGTCTACGTCCGCGTCGGGCGTCTGCATCCAAAAACCGCGACTGTCGGTGACGGTGACGATGCCGTACACATTTTCGACATGCTGACCATCGTAGGGCGAGAGATGCTGCGCGCCCTGCACCTCGTGGATGTACATGCGGGTGAGATTGGCTTCGTTGCTGGCTTCCCGGGAAGGCGCCAGGGGATAAAGAGGAATCTGATCCTGCGCCCAACCATCATTGGCGCCGGCGCCGTCAGGCAGACGGTTCCAGGATGAGCCGGCGGCTTGATTCCAACCGACCTGATCCACCCGTTCCAGCGCACTGTTGAAAAGATAGACGTTGTCGCCGTCTTCGTCCAGATGAAAATAATGGGGGAAGTCGGTTTCGTCCAGCACCCAGAAGCCCCCGGCGGGGATGCTGGTTCCGGCGGGGATGTCGTAGGAATCGTCCACAGAGATGCGCCAGCCGTCCAGAGGAACGGCGGCTTCGCCGCTGTTGTAGAGCTCGATAAAGGCCTCGCCCGGTTTGGCGTCCACTTCGTTGATGGTGACGGTGGCGGCGCCCAGGGCTGCGGCGGGGCCGTCGTTGGCCGCGCCCAGGGTGGGCGTTTCATCGGTGTTGAAGTCAGCCGCATCGTCGCCCGTGGTGGTGCAGTCGGGCACGCGAGCGGTGGAGAATTGATACTCGGGTTTGGGCGCGCCGCCGTCATCGCCGTAGCCCACATCGTCGATGACGGTATTTGCCGCATCTTTGATGGTGAGCACCGTGCCGGCGTTGGAAAGACTGATGCCCGCGGTGTTGTCATCATCCAGCACCAGATAGCTGTTGGCGGGCAGGGTGACGCCGTCGTTCACCGTGGTGGAGCCGTAGCCCCAGTCGATAATCCAGCCGCTGAGGTTCAGGTCTGCGTCGGTGGCGTTGCACAGCTCGATGGCCTCGCTGCTGGTGGGGGTGACGATGAACTCGTTGATCAGCGCGTCGCCGGGGTTGGCGGTGTCGCCGCTGCCGCCGCCACTGCCAGGAACGTTGGTCGCTCCCTTGGTGGCGGCCTGGTCGGTAAGCGGCGTATCGGTCTCTTTCCAGCCGTCATTGGTTCCGGCGCCATCGGGCACGCGGTTCCAGGAGCCCCCGGCGGCAGTGCTCCACCCCACCTGATCCACTCGCTCCAGCGCATCATTGAAGAGGTAGAGATTGTCCTTGTCGTCATCCATGTTGAAGTAGTGGGGGAAGTCGCTCTCTTCCAGCACCCAGAATCCCTGAGCGGGGATGGATGTCCCGGCGGGGATGTCGTAAGAGTCATCCACCGAGAGGCGCCAGCCGGAGATGTCGACGGCGCCATCGCCGCTGTTGTAGAGCTCGATGAAGGCGACGCCGGACGTGGCTTCAACTTCGTTGATGGTGACGGTGGCGGCGCCCAGGGCCGCGGCGGGGCCGTCGTTGGCCGCGCCCATGGTGGGCGTTTCGTCGGTGTTCCAGTCTGCGGCGTCATTCCCCGTGGTTGCGCAGTCGGGCACGCGGGCGGTGGAGAAGTTGTACTCGGGCTTGGGGGCGCCGCCCGCCTTGCCATAGGCGACCGCGTCCATGACGACAGACGCGTCATCTTTGAGCGTCAGCGTCGTACCGTCATTGGAGATGGAAATGCCGCCTGTATTGTTGTCATCGATGACGAGATAGCCGTTGGCTGGCACAACCAGTCCGGCGTCGAGGGTGGTGTTGCCATAACCCCAGTCCAGCACCCATCCGCCAACATCGATGTCCGCGTCGGTGGCGTTGCACAGCTCCACGGCTTCGGCGCTGGTGGGCGTGGCGATGAATTCGTTGATGAGAACGCTGCCAGCAGCGGCTTCGCTCCTGTTTTGCGCCATGCTGACGGGCGATCCCGTCAATGTCAGCATCAGAATCAAAACCAGCGTTGCCGCCAGCGTCCATCTGAACTTGCTGTACCTGTTCATTTTCTTTTCTCCTTTGAAAGAATGTGGGTTCAAACGGATCTCATGGGGTCTGGTCGGATACTTGGACGAAGATAGACGACTATCGACGAAAGTAGACGATTTGATTCGTCAATCTTCGTCCTTTCGTCACTTTTCGTCGGCATCTTGAGGCCGCAGAGGCTTCAGACATGCTGCCCCCCTGAAATCCAAAGAGCCAGAATGTGAAGAAATTACTGGACTCTGGCGTTTTTGATTTTGACACGAATTGACACGAATTGACACGAATTATACGAAAAAAGAAGAGAAAAATTCGATAAATTTGCTTAATTCGTGTCAAAAAATGACTTGAAAAGCAGCCAAAATGATTTTCGCCAGACTCCAGGAAATTAGAGGTATTGACCGATGAGCAGTTGGTGTTTGCCTTCCAGGTCTTGCGGGATTTTGCTGCGGTTGGTGATGATGGCGTCCTTGAGGGCGTCGGCCCAGGGGCTGGGCGGGGCGTCTTTGAGCAATTGAATGGCGTTGAGCGTGGCCTGCTGCGCCGCGGCCGCGTTCTCCAGCAGGGTTTTGATCACCATTTCCACCGTCACCGGCTCCAGGCTTTCGTGCCAAACGTCGTAATCGGTGACATGGGCGATAATGGCGTAGGACATGCCCGCTTCGCGGGCCAGGAAGGCTTCGGGGATGGCGGTCATGCCGATGATGGAAAAGCCCAATTGGCGAAAGACGCGACTTTCGGCCTTTGTGCTGAAGCGCGGGCCCTCGATGATGACGAAATCGCCGCCTTTGTGCACGGGCTTGCCGGTGGCTTCCACGGCCCGATAAAGGACGTCCGCCAGTTGGGGACAGATGGGGTCGGCCACCGAGGCGTGCACCACCAGCCCCGGGTCATCGAAGAAGCTGGTGGGGCGCAGGCGGGTGCGATCGAAGAGTTGGTCGGGAATGACGATGTGGCCGGGCGCAATCTCCTCTTTCAGTGAGCCACAGGCGTTCATAGAGATGAGATACTCGACGCCCAGGGATTTGAAACCCCAGATATTGGCCCGATAGTTGACCAGGCTGGGATTGATGAGATGGCCGCGGCTATGGCGGGCGAGGAAAGCGACCCGTTGGCCATGGATGGTTCCCAGGATGTAATTGTCGCTGGGCGCGCCAAAGGGCGTCTGGATGGTTACCTCTTTGACATCTTCCAGGCCGGGCAGTTCATAAACGCCGCTGCCGCCGATGACGCCGATGCGAGTGGTGTGTGTCATGGAATACTCCTTTGGGGATGATATGAGGGTGGGGGACAAGGGGGTGATGCGTTATTCGCGTAGCCATTCGCTATTGGTTTCAGTAATCTATACAATGGCCTCCAGCGGAATATCTCTTTCTCTTGCCAGAAACAGCCACTGCGTCGTGGTTTTATTCTGAAAACCGGCTCGCAGAATTTCGTGCGCCCGGGGTGAAAAGGGATCATCGGGCAGACCGAGGAAGATGTCATGCAGCGCTGGCCAGAAGTGGTGTTCCAATGCAGCCAGGGCGATGTAGCCGTCGGCAGTGCGATAGATGTTGTATCCGGCATGACCGCCTCCCAGCAGGCCGCCGCGTCGCGTGAGATGGTAGCTGACGGGCTCCTGAAAGAGCTCGGCCGCGTCGCTAAGAGCGACTTGCTGGATGCCGCCGCCAGCGTGGAGCAGGCTGAGTGCAGCGATGACGGCTTGTTGGGCGCCGGCGAGATCTGCCAGAAGACTGCGAGGAAGATTGGGCGGCTCCAGCAGACCTGCGCGGGCCTGGTAAGTGAGATCGTGTCCGGGCAGGTGGGAATGCTCGCTGGCGGATCCGATGATGTTGACAATGGACAGCCTGGGATAGCGTTTGCGCAGATTTTCTGCGGCCAGGCCCATGCGTTCCAGTGCTGCCGGGCGTTGTGAGGTGATGAGGATGTCGGCGTCAGTCAGCAGATTGTCCATCGCCTGGCGGCCAGCCTCCGATTTCAGGTCCAAGCGACGGCGTTCGACGCCCTGGAGCATGTCTTCATACCAGGCTTTGCAAAAATGCTCGAACGTGTCGCCCTGAGGGGGCTCTACTTTGATGATTCTTGCTCCCCTTTCATGGAGCATGTGAGCGGCGCGTGGCGCAGGCAAGTTCAGCCCGGTATTGACGACAAGAATGCCATCCAGCAGTGTTGAAGAATAGTGGTTTTGTTTCATTCGCATAGTCAATGCCTATTCAAGTTCCTGAGTCTCTCTAACATCATCACAACAATCATCGAATACTGTCAAATGCGTTTTTATTTTCACCACGATATATCGGGCGCCGTGTCGATGCCTGCATGCACTCCCAGGCGTTTATACATCTTGACGCCATCCCAGACCTCCTCCAGAATGCCGTCATGAATCGCCCAGGATCGCCCGCGAATGCTTTTGGCCATTTCGGGGCGGCGGAAGGGCGTGCTGCCATCCAGGCGGGCGCTGAGCTCGCCACCCGGTTGAAATCCCCGGTGGATGCGTTTCATGAAGTTCTCGCCGCGCGTGTAGCGGAAGCCATAATGTTCAAACAGGATGGCTGCATGGTAGTAAAGCGGCTCAATATCGAATTCATATTGTCCCATCAGGGCAAACACCTGCTCCAGGTCCTGCAACAGGCGTTTGAGATGCCGCAAGCCTTTCCGCACTTGTCCCGGAGCCAAACCCGCTTCCATGGCCGCAATTTCGGCCGGAATGTTGCGCTGCGCCGTGCCGCGCAGGGTGGAGGAGCCGTCAGGCATTCTATCCACATCAAACCGCGGCGCTGTGGGATCGTTCATGGCCACCCAGTTTACAGCAATGCGGTTGAATGAGGTGTCTGCCAATTCGATTTCCATCAACGGGTCTCGAGGATCGATATCGTTGAGCAGGCGCAACGCCCACACCATTCCATCCTCCGAATGGCCGGTGCGCACCATCACCTTCCCCTCCTGGTTGCGTAGGGTCACCGGATCGATGCCATACGCGACCAATAGGTCCACGGGCAGCAGGATGTGCGCCAGGGCGTGACGGAATTTCTCATCATGCCTGGGCAGCTCGCGCAGGAACATCGGCGCCGGCGCTTCGGGCGCTGTGGGAATCGGCGTTTCCGGCTGGAGCGACAGCAGTGATGATTTCGGAGTTTCTTCCATGAGTTTGGTATCCGACGCAGCAGGCTACCAAGCGTCTTCAAAGGTCAGCCCCTGCTTGTTCAGAACCGGCGTCAGCAGGGAGATGATGCGGGTGTGAGCCTCGCCATTGGAGGCGACCAGGCCAAAATGGCGGCGCACGTCGGGCTGATTGTAAAGAAAGGGGCGCCCCCAGCAATCGGTGACCTGTCCGCCGGCGCCGAACAGAATGGCCTCCGGGGCGCAGGTGTCCCATTCTTTCAGGCCCGGAGCGGGATGCAGATAGAGATCAGCTTCATTGCGGGCGATAAGACCGCACTTGAGCCCCACCGAGCCTGAGATGCGCTCCTGGGTGACGCCCAGCGCCTGTTTGATGTGATCCACAATGGGATTGCGGTGGGAACGGCTGACAACGAGCCGCATTTGTTGTGGATCGGATATTTTGCTGACGTGCATGGGGGCGCGTCCCTCGGTGGTGGTGAACCAGGCCCCCTGATCACGGATGCCGCTGTACATAAAATCCATGACTGGCTGATAAACCACGCCCAGCACTGCCATGCCTTCCAGCGCCAGCCCCACCATGATGCTGAATTCGCCATTGCGGGCGATGAATTCTTTGGTGCCGTCCAGCGGATCGATGCACCAGATGGCGTCGTAATTCAAGCGGTCGAGATCATCTTTGCTTTCTTCCGCCAGAACGCCGAATTGGGGGAAGGCGTCGGTGAGCTTTTTCACCAGAAAGGCGTTAACCGCCTTGTCGGCAGCGGTCACCGGATCGTTCTCTCCCTTCCATTCGATTTGATCCGACTGATCGTGATAACGGCGTACGATGGCTCCTGCTTCGTAAACGATATGCTCTACGCTTTTGAGCGTCGCTTCCAGATCAATACTCATCTTGGCCCTCCTGCTTCGTAAATAAACGTTGGCGTCGTTTGCCGAGACGCTCTCGAAGCCAACGTTGGCCTAGTGTTCAACCACGTAATGCGTAAAACGTAAAACGTGAAGACCTTACGCATTACGCATTACGTTTTACGGACTTGGCTGTTCCGCCAGATTGGCTTGCTCATTTTCATCCTTATTGGCGTGCAGCCGCTCATGGCGCCTGCTTCGTAAATAGAACGCAGATAACAAGGTATGGCTGTTTGTCCTCAATCCTTCGGATTGCGCTGGCGGGGCGCGACTGGCAGTTGGTTGTTTCGAAAATGACTGGCTACGCTTCCGCCTGCCAGTAGTCGGGATCATACGCGGGCAGTTCTTTGCGCAGCGGTTTGTCTTTGCGCCATTCGAAGGCGTAGCCCGCCTGAATCAGTTGATGCACCTGGGAAGTGCCTTCGTAGATGACCGCCCCCTTGCTGTTGCGCAGGTAGCGGGCCACGTTGTATTCGTCGGAGTAGCCATAAGCGCCGTGGATCTGGACGGCGTCGTTGGCGCAGGCGAATGCGGCCTCGGTGCAATACCACTTGGCCATGCTGGTCTCGCGCGTGTTGCGGACGCCTTTGTTTTTCAGCCAGCCCGCCTTGTAGACCAGCAATTCGCCCGCGTCGATACGTTGCTGCATCAGGGCGATCATCTGCTGGACGAGTTGGTATTGGGCGATGGGCTTGCCAAAAGTCTGGCGCTGTTTGGCGTAGGCGATGGATTCATCCCGGGCCGCTTTCATCAGGCCTACAGCGCCCGCGGCCACGGTGTAGCGGGCGTTATCGATGGCGCTCATGGCGATCTTGAAGCCTTCGCCCTCCTCGCCCAGACGATTCTCCGCCGGAACCGCCACATCATTCATGCTGATCCAGCCGGTGTTGCTGGCCCAGACGCCCAGCTTGTCCTCGATGGAGCCGGTGGTGAGGCCCTTCATGCCCCGCTCCACCACAAAGGCGGCGATGCCGCGATGCCCTTTTTCGGGGTCGGTCTTGGCGAAGACCAGCATCTGATCGGCGACATCGGCCAGGGTGATCCACATTTTTTCGCCATTGAGGATGTAAACATCCCCCTGGCGCCGGGCGCGGCTGGCCATGCCCGCCACGTCGGACCCGGCTCCGGGCTCGGTCAGACCAAAACAGGCCAGCTTTTCGCCGGTAGCCAACGCCGGTAGCCAGCGTTGCTTCTGCTCCTCGGTTCCCCACTGAAAGATGGGCAACGCATGCAGCGCCAGATGCACGGCGATGGTCTCCCGCACCGATGAATCGGCCCATTCCAGGCCCTCGGCCACCAACCCGAAGGAGATGTAATCCATGCCCGCCCCGCCATAGCGCACGGGCAGACAAACGCCCATGAAGCCCATGGCTCCCATTTTGGGAACCAGTTCCATGGGATATTCGTGTTTTTTGTCGTATTCTTTGATGATGGGAACGATCTCTTTCCGGGAAAAATCATAGATCATATCTCGGATCAGTCTATGTTCCGCAGTCAATTCAAAATCCATGAAGACGCTCCTTTGCGTTTTGGGAGTTTGAGCTTTGTGATTGCGATGTGCGGATTCGCAGACAGGGTTTGCTTCGCTAATGCTAGCATTTTCATGCTATGGCGGCAAGTCCTTGCCATCGTCATCGCAGGCGGCGTCTTGCATATCGTCAGGGGACGGAGACATGCTGCAAAAAAAAGCTTTGCAGACGCCTATCTGCAAAGCCTTTCAAAAAAGGAGGAGGAACTGTTGTTTTTCAGGCGGTTTCCGGGGTAAGCGCCTTCTCTTCGCGCCAGGTTTTGACCACCATGCGGAAAATATCCGATTCGGTGATCATGCCCACAAGATCGCCGTCGGCGTTCAGCACGGGCAATCCGCTGACCTTGTAGTCGATCATCAATTGCGCAGCTTCGCTGATGGTGGCGTCATCACGGATGGTGATGGGTTCGGGCGTCATGATTGATTTGATCTTTAGCTTGGCCAACAATGTGTTCAGCTCCCAGATGCTGAGAGATGTCGCCTCGGAGGGCTGGGCGCCGCGCAGATCGCCGCGGGTGACGATGCCGATCAATTTACCCTCTTGCATCACAGGCAGACGGCGTATGCGGTGTTTGCGCAGCATCTCGCAGGCTTCGGGCAGGGTGGCGTCGGCGTCGATGGTAATTGGGGGCGAGGACATCCAGTCCCGCACGAGATCCTGTTTCATGGTTACCTCCATTGGTAAGGATAGGGGGCGGCCCTTTTTGTTGATGGGATGGGGCTGCTTGTTGTCTTTGATTTTAGTATATGGCGTTTGGCGCTGTTTTGCTATGATATACGTCACGTTTTCAGGGGGTTGGATCAAAAAAAGCCGCCAGCCCGGTCTGGCGGCTTTTTGCATCTGCGCTGTGTGTGTGGCGATTGTGGGGCCGGTCGGCCTCACTGCTGCGGATGCGAGGAGAGATCAGATGAAGAGAATCTGGGCGCCTTCGGCCATTTCCAGAAACTCCATGGCCCCGACGACGCCATCAACTTCTGGCGCCAGATCGCTTTCCTTGAGGTTCATCATATCCATGGCCATGCGACAGGCCCAGATATTGCCGCCGGCGTCGTGGATCATCTCCAGGAATTCGCCAACCGGCGGCATGTCGATTTTCTCCAGGCCCTTGTGCATCATTTTTGTGGCCATGGGGGTCATGCCGGGAATGGCGGCGATGAAGTTGGGCATGCCGGTGGAAGGGTTGCCCACGGGCACGAATTTCAGGCTGTTCTGCTTTTCTTTGTGGATGATGTCCATTCCCCAGAAGGTGAAGAACATCTCCACTTCGATGCCCATCATCAGGGCGGCGTTGGCCAGAACCAGGCCCGGATAGGCCATATCCAGCGTGCCTTTGGAGCAGATGATGGCAAGTTTGCGATCTTCATTGTCAGACATGGTGTATGCCTCCGTTTGCTTTGTGTGTGTGAAGGACGGCGGCTAGATGCAGCCTTTGGGTTTGCTCATGCCCGAGAGTTTGGCGATTTTGCCCGCCGGGCCCTTGGGGAAGAGTTTGTAAAGCTCTTTGGTGGGGACGCCCGATTGCTTGGTGATGCGGCGCAACGATGGCATCTCGCCATTTTTGGCGAACTCAGCGCGTACGAAGTTGATGACCTGCCAGTGGCGATCGGTGAGCTCCATGCCCAGTTCCGAAGCGAATGCTTCGGCGACTTCGGGCGTCCAGGCGTTGGGGTCGGCCAGATAGCCGTCGGCGTCGAGTTTCAAGTCTGCGATAGTGGTCATAATGCACTCCTTATTGGATGTGTGTGGGGAAGTGTGTTGAATCTGTTTTATTTTTTCAGAGAAAGCGGTTATTGTCGGTGACGGTTCCTACGAAACGGCGTCAGCGCCTTCGGGGGGAGCGATGTGTCCCATGGCCCGGAGCATTTTCATGGTTCGAGCCAGGCCCAGTCGCATCTGCGGGTCGCGCATCTGGCGGATGAGGCCAAGGGTGGAGATGTCCAGCTCGTCATCCGGCGTTCTGACGGCTTCTTGGGTGGATTCGGTCAGCTTTTGCACCAGCATCATGATCTCGGGCTGGGTCATGCCTCGCACAGTGGTGAGGATAGTGACGACGTTGTCGCCCAGCAGGCGCACATCTTCGGGCCCGAATGCGTCCATCACATTGTCGGCGATGTATTTCAGCTCGGGCAGCATCTTGAAATACCCGCGTTGCTCCATCTGCTGCATCTGGTCGGCGGCCACCAAAAAGGCGTCGTTGGCGATGGGAGTGAGGTCCTGCACCAGATCGTTGACGCTTTCCAGTTGGTCCAGCATTGCCTCGAAGTTGTGCAGATTGGTGGCCAGGCGCTTGAGAAAAGCCAGAACGTCCTCCAGACGAACATAGGGCTCGATTTCCTCCAGCTCTTCGACGGTGACTTCGGTAAGCTCCATCATGATGGGACTGAGGTCCGCTTTCAGTTCATCCCATTCCTGTTGGCGCTGGCGCTGCTCGATGACATAATCTGTCAGCGTGGCCATTTGCTCGGTCAGCGCATCGATTTTGGCATTGAGAGCGTGCAGTTGGGCCTGTGTATCCTGTGTTGCATTCTGATCCATGTCGACCTCCTACAGCCATTTGCCGGCCATGCTCAGCTCGGCAGTCACAGGCATGGGCTTGCCTTTCAGCAGGATGTTCCAGTACATCCAGCGGAAGATCATCTTGCCCCAGTGGTTCATGCGCGATTCTTGCAGCAGGGAAAACGGCCCGATGCCGGGCAAGGGATACATGCCGGGCAGAGGCTCGACATCATAGTTGAAGTCGATGAGGAAGCCCTTGCCGAAGCCGGATTCGATATAGCAATTGGCGTGGCCATCGAAGGTGGGCAGCAGATCCAGGCCGTCGATATAGCGCAGGAAGTTATCCAGAAAAACCTCGCCTTCGAAATGGGCTACAGAGCCCGCTTTGGAGCTGGGGAGATTGGTGGCGTCGCCCAAAACAAAGACGTTGTCGAAGTCCCTGGCCTTGAGCGTGTGTTTTTCGGTGGGAACGAAGTTCAGTTCGTCCCCCATGCCCGAGCGCGCGATGAGCTCGCTGCCCATAATGGTGGGGATGGTGATGAGCAGGTCGTAGTCCACCGATCGCTCGTCATAAGAGATGAGCTTGTGTGCGTCAGGATTCACCTCGCCGGTGTTGAACTCGGTGACCAGCTTGATGTTCTTCTCTTCCAGGATATTGCCCAAAATGGATGCGGCCCGGGGTTTGGTGAACGCCCCATCCAGCGGCGTCACCATCGTCAGCTCCACCTGATCCCGCATATTGTGCTCATGAAAATACCAGTCGGCCAGAAACATGAACTCCAGCGGCGCCACCGGGCATTTGATGGGCATTTCGGTGATGTTCAGCACCATGCGCCCGCCCTGCCAGGTGCGCAGCTTTTTGGAAAGGGCCACAGAGCCATCCACGGTGTAAAAATCGAAGATGCTTTTGCGCCATTCGTGTTCGGTGAGGCCGGGCGTCTCTTCGGGGGCGGTGTGCGAGCCGGTGGTGATGATGAGAAAATCGTAGGGCAATGTGCGGTTGTCCTTTTTGATGACCACCTGATTTTTATCGGGCTCGATGATCTCGATCTCGGAGAGAATCAGATCGACGCCGCGAGGCATATAGCGCCGGCGGGAGCGCATGACGTCTTGCTTGCCCTTGTAGATTCCGAATGGAATGAACAGGAAACCGGGTTGGTAATAATGGACGTCATCTTTGTCGACCACGGTGATTTTCCAGCTTTCCGGGTCCAGCTCCTGATAGAGTTTGTTGGCGACAATGGTGCCGGCGGTGCCGCCGCCGAGGATGAGGATGCGTTTCATGGGAAGGTGCGACTCCTTTTTGTGTGCGCGTTTAGAAAAGTAGTGATTGAGGGTTGATGATGAAAGCATGGTGTGTGGAGTGGGCTTTAATCATCAATCTCCTTCGTTATATTTTTGCCAGTTCGGCGATTTTGTCGAAGCGCTGAATGAGGGCGTTGCGTTCTGAAGCAATGAATGAGAAAATGTCGGCAATGCGCTGCACATAGGGCAGCAGCTCTTGTTGACGCTGGGGAGAAATGCGGAACACCTCTTCCTGGTGATCATGCAGCAGCACGGGATCAACCTGTAAGAAGTCTGCGATTTCTGCCAGTTCCTCCTGGGGAGGCGGCCAGCTTTCGGGGGCGATGCCGCCAACGATGAGCATTCCCTTGATCTCAACCCCGACGCGGATGAGTCCCCGGGCGCAGAGCAGGCCTAAATGGCTGCGCTGGAAGCTGGGCTGTAATCGCGGGTCGCCCGCCATGGCCACCCAATGTTCCAGACAGCGTTGATGAGCCTTGGGCGAGGATTCAGCGGCGGCGAAGAGCCCGCAGGCATTGCTGGGCTGAGTAATGGGATTGCCGGTCATGTCGGTGACGATCATCATTACGTCCAGCAGTTCTGCGTAGCTATCCTGGATAAGCTGAACGCATTCCAAAGGGAAAACGCGTCGGGCCTCATTGCTGGCCTCGGCGGGATGCGCAGCTTCGCCGGAACTGGTCGTCTGCGCCCGAGAAGCATTTTGCTTCCACAACCACACCTCGATCTGCTCTCGGGGAAAGCGCCATTGGTTGCCAACTTTGACCGCAGGGATGCGTCCGCTATCCGCCATGCGGTAGATGGTGGTGCGGTCGACCTTGAGGATTTCTTGCAATTGCTTGGTGGTCAGTAATTCATCTGCCATGAGAATCATTTCCTGGGAGAAGGGCGGGCGTGTGTGTGGATGCGTTCATCATAACACACAATGCACAT
>JALSPL010000446.1 GCA_026985975.1 Anaerolineae bacterium
TCTTTGCTCAACAAAAAGGTGCATCCTCGCAGCATGATACCTGTTCCATCAGATAATGGGTGCTTCAACGATGCACCAAAATCTCAAGTTCCAATCAACTCTTCCACTAACTTAATGACATTGAGTAAGCAGTGAGCAGTAAGCAGTAATCAGTGAGCAGTATGCAGACCTGTGGCCCGATGATGGACGATGGACGGAAGAGGATGATTTGCTCCCAGCCGGATTTACGATCCGGCGCTGCTGGCGGGCGTGAAATCCGCCGGATGACAGATCCGGCTGGGAGCTTCAACACCTATGCTTTTTGACTAACCTGACGGGAACATTGGTATATCATTGAATTCTCGATCCTTGGGACGATCTCATCCCACTCCCACTCCCGCTCCTACTCTCAATCCCCTTCCTGTTCCCAATCCCCCGCCCATGCTTTCCCTCAATCTGACACATCTCGATCCGTACATTCTGGCTGATGCACTGATGATGTACAGCCTGCTGGGGCTGAGTCTATACGATGCCCGCAAGCGGGGATGGCCCGAGGTATGGCAGTTGCTGGCGGGCGTCATCTTCGGGGTAATGCTGGAATGGGCCACTATCCAGCAATTGCACGCTTATCAATATGGCCGTTTTCCCATCATGATCGGCGGAGAAGCGCCGTTGGCCATTGGCGCCGGCTGGGGCGTGATCATTTATGCTGCCCGCCAATACGCCCGCGCCACCTCTTTGCCCCGCTGGGCCCGGCCCCTGCTGGCTGCGCTGCTGGCCCTGAACATCGATCTGGCCATGGACGCCATCGCCATCCGCCTGGGGTTGTGGGATTGGGGCCAGGGGCTGGATTTCCAGTATTTCGGCGTGCCCTGGGCCAATTTTTGGGCCTGGTTCTGGGTGGTAATCTTTTTTTCTGCGGGCCTGGAATACCTGGCCGCAGACCAGCGTTTTTGGCGGCGATGGCTGGGGCCCGCGGCCGCAGTGCTGTTGGGCGTGGCGGGCGTGTTGCTGACCAACTATTTCATCGTTTACATCGCGCCTCGTTCCTGGTATGAAGCGGCCATCGCTCTGGTGATCGGGGGAGCGCTGGCGCTGGTGCTGGCCTTGCGCCCCAAAGTGCTTTTTCGCCCCCTGCCCGCCCCGGCCCGCTGGACGCCTCTGGTCTTTCATGGCTTCTTCCTGGCCGCGGGCGTCATCTCGGGCGTGATCTTTCATCCCCCCATCCTGCTGGCCGTCAGCCTGCTGATGACCGTCATCGCCTGGCGACTGCATCGAGTATCGCCCCGCCCCTGGGTGCGTTGACGGAGCCAGGAGCCCATGCTAAAATGACGGTGGATGTTGACGCTTTGCAACGCATGAACTCACCGAAAGCATCTTCGCCCATCCCGGAGTATTGACCATGTACGCCACAGAAATGCAGATCTTCGAGCAACTGGACGAAAAAGATCGGGAAAAAGCCCGATATTTTCTGCGCTTGCTTCTTGAGCAGGAAAAGTACAAAAAGACGCGGGCGGAGTTAAGAGAACGGCGGGAGGAAATCGAGCGGGGGGAAACTTTGACTCATGAGGAGATTTGGAGTCAATTGGATGTTTAGGATCGTCTATGCAAAAAGTGTGTCAAAGGATTTGAAGAAGATACCCCCTGTCAGTCTCCCCAAAATCAAGCAAGGAATCGAAAGCCTGACAAACTTCCCTAATACTCCGCAGATCAAACACCTCAAGAATCATCCCGTCGCAGATTATCGGCTTAGAATTGGCAATTATCGCATTCTATTTGATGTAGATTGGGAGAGGATGGACATCTACATCTTGAAGATAGGCCACAGGAAGGATGTGTATTGAATACATTCGATAGCCGTTGACGGTTACATCATACCTCAGGCCATGGATGGCGCCTGATGGGATCTAACTTTCACTGTCTCATCGACTTTTTGGCTGAAAGCGAAGAGAGTCCCTGACGTCGGAGCGGGCCAAAGCAAACTAATGTTCTCTCCAGTAATCCAGAATGGCCGCCAATTCGGGGACGCCTGTGTCATAAGAAATGCGCAGACGCTTGAGCTCGAAAAGATGCCCGTTGTCCTGCTCCACGCCCGCAGGGTGCGTGGTGACCGCCCCCCAGAATCCCGCTGAGTGAAAGATATCGATGACCTGTTGATCGTAGGAGCCGAAGGGATAGGCCAGCACCCGCGGCTTTTTGCCCAAATTGGCCTCGATGGTCTGACTGCTGCCCAGGGCCTGCCACACCAAAAAATCGGCGTCTTGCCCTTTGAGATCAGGATGATTGCGGCTGTGGGAGCCGATCTCCATGCCCGCGGCGTCCATCTCCCGCAGTTGATCCCAGGTGGCGTAGCGAGCGTAGTCGGGGTCTGTGGCGGCCAGATCCGCGAAATCGGTGATGATGAAAAACGTGCCTGTCATCCCGTGATCTTGCAAGGCGGGGAAGGCGTTTTCGTAGTTGTCCTCGTAGCCGTCATCGAAGGTGAGGATGATGGGCTTTTCGGGCAGAGCAGGCTCCCCCCGCTGCAAGTAGCTGATGAGGTCTTGCAGATGGATGGTCGTGTAGCCCTGCTCCTGCAGATAGTCGAGATGCTGCCGGAACATCTCCGGGGCCAAGGAAAGTTCCTGGCGATAATCGTCCGCCCCCGCCGGGGGGATGGCGATGTAGTGGTACATGAGGATAGGGACGCGGGCGCTGCGGGCCTGGCCGTCGGGCGTGGGGCCGGGCGTGGGCGATGGCGTGGGGGATGCGGTGGGCGTGGGGGTCGTCGTAGGACTGGGACTAGGACTGGGAGTGGGACTGGGACTGGGGCTGGGGCTGGGAGTGGGTGTCGAAGTGTTAGTGGGAACACTCGTTGCCGTGGGGGAAATTGTTGTTGCCGGGCGTGGGGACGCTGGCGCGTCAGGCGCGGGCGTGCAGGCGCTCAGCAAAAAGGCCGCCAGCAAAAACAAAAAAAGCGTTATCGAGATGTGACGATTCATGGATTGGAGATAGAAGGATGGCGATTCTGCAACAACCTGACAGGTTCCCGCCAGGATTTGCAAGAGCAGCGCCAATTTTACGTGAGTTCAAGGAGCGTAGAGGCGTGAACGCCGCCAAAGGAACCTGTCAGGTTGGGCTGGACGAAACGCGTCCCGGGCACGAAGGCTGTCATCGCCGCGCAATAGCGTCGGTCATGCGGGCGACGCGGGCGTTGATCAGCACGTCGTGGACGCGGATGATGTCGACCCCGCGGTCGATGCCAATGGCGGTGACTGCGGCCGTGCCCTGGGCCCGCTGGTCGGGCGGCAAATCCAGCGTGTAGCCGATGAAGGATTTGCGGCTGGCCCCCAGCAACAGCGGATACCCCATCGCCTTGATCTCGCCCAAACGGTCGATGAGCTCCAGATTCTGCGCCACGGTCTTGCCGAAGCCCACGCCCGGGTCCAGAATGATTTTCTCGTCCGAAATCCCGGCCCGATGCGCGATCTCCAGGCAAATGCCCAATTCCCGGCGGATGTCCGCCATGAGATCATCGTACTCGACGCCCACATAGCGCCCGCCCAGTTCCGGATCGATGGCCGCGTGTTTGGGAGTGGAACGATTGTGCATGAGGATGACGGGGACGCCCGCGTCCGCAGCCAGGGGAGCCAGACGGGGATCGGCCCGCAAGCCCCACACATCGTTGATAATGTCCGCGCCCGCGGCCAGCGCCGCCGCAGCCACCGCGGCCTTGCTGGTGTCGATGGAGATCACCGCGTCGGTCTCGGCCCGCAGCGCCCGGATGATCGGAACCACGCGCCGAATTTCCTCCTCGGCCGAGACGGGTTCGGATCCGGGACGGGTGCTCTCGCCGCCTACATCCAGGATGTCGGCGCCGTCGGCCAGCATCTGCCGGGCCCGGGCCAGGGCGGCGGCGACAAAATCGCTTTCCTGCGCCAGCCCATCGCCCGAGAAACTGTCGGGCGTGGCGTTGAGGATGCCCATGATGTAGGTGCGCTGACCCCAGTGGAAGGTGAAACCGCGGAGGGTGAGGGCGGGGGTGGGTGATTGTGACATGGTGGTTGGAAGTTAGCAGGCGACACGGGCTGTGGTCCGCAGACACCGATGAAAAAGACGATGGACGATGGACGAGAGACGGTGATGGTTGCAGACGCTCGCTATCGTCCACAGTTGCGGGCGTCCCGAGATTCATGGAGATTTATCGAGACTCATCGAGATTTTGAATCTCTATGAATCTCCACCGAATCTCTATCAATCTTCTACCTTTTTCATCTGCGCAGATCAGATTTTTCAGCTTTTTCTGCGTTCTAATCTTTTATTTCGGAGCAATTTTCAGTGTGCAGTCGGCGGTGCAGGTTATGGTTCCCCAGGTCGATGATCGCACAGGTCGGCCAGGATGCAATCGGAGCATTGGGGGCGGCGGGCCTTGCACACGGCCCGACCGTGGCGGATGAGATTGAGATGCAGGGGATAGAACCAGGCGGGCGGCGTGTGGGCCTCGATGATGCGCATCACCTGGTCGGGCGAGGCGCTGGTCGGGGCCAGACCTAGCCGCCGGGTGACGCGATGCACATGCGTATCCACCGGAAACGCGGGCCGCCCGAAGCAGAACAGCAGCACGATGGACGCGGTCTTATTGCCCACGCCGGGGAGATCATCCAGCCAGCGCCGGGCCTCCGCCACCGGCAGCGCCGCCAGCCAATCCAGCGAGAAATCGCCGCGGGCCTGGTGGATTTTCCGCAAAACGGCCTGAATGCGGGGCGCTTTCTGGTTAGCCAGCCCGCCCGAGCGGATGGCGTCGGCTACGGCTTCGGTGGGCGCCTCCATCACCGCCCGCCAGTCGGGAAAGGCCGCGCGCAGCGAGGCGTAGGCCCGCTCGGTGTTCACATCGCTGGTGTTTTGGCTGAGAATCGTCGCCACCAATTGCCCGACCGGATCATCGCAGCCTTTGCGTTGCGGCTGGCCATATTCCGCCAGCAGGCGGTGATGCACGGCAGCGATTTTGGCGGCCAGCGCCAGAGCAGGGTCGGTCATCGCGTCATCTCGCGAATGACAGATTCTCGGATATGATTGAAGCGCGGAGCTGTTTGCATGAAGACGTTCCGAGTCGGACGGGATGTGATAAAATGAGGGGACGTCGCCGCCAATTGCGTCTGGCGCGTCCGATATGATACCCAAAAACGGTGAAATCCGCCATGCCAACCGATCCAGAAAAAGTGCGCATCAACAACAATTTGCAAATCCCGCTGCACGAACTGCGTTATCGCACTTCCCGCAGCGGCGGGCCGGGCGGACAGCATGTCAATCGCACCGAAAGTCATGTGGAATTGTTGTGGGATGTGCGTCACTCGCCCAGCCTTTCCAAGACGCAACGCCACCGCATCCAGCAGGCCCTGGCGGGGCGCATCGACAAGGAAGGGATTTTGCATCTCACCGCCAGCGAGCGGCGTTCGCAGTTGCAAAACAGGCAGGCCGTCACCCGGCGTTTTGCGGCGCTGCTGCGAGAAGCCGTCAAACCCCGCCCCAAACGCGTTCCCACCCGCCCCTCGGCCGCGGCCAAGCGTCGACGTCTGCTGCAAAAACGACTGCGGGCGGAGAAAAAACAACTGCGGCGGAAGCCTGAAGACGAATAGCGTGGCGCTTGCGGCTCAAGGGACGCGCCGCATACGAATATGGTCTTTGCCCCGGCGCTCCTCCAGCGTGTGGGCGAAGCCCAGGCCCAGGCGCAGTGCGAAACGCATGGCCGAGCGGCGATAATAGTTGCTGTCTCGCTTTCGGGCGGCGGGCGTCACATGCCCGGCCTCCAGCGCCGCCCGCAGCTCATCCACGGTCCGGCCGGGGAAAATCGTGCGGGCGACGCCGATGTCTTCCAGCATGTGGGCGTCGGAGCCGCCAATGCCGGGCAGGCCCAGCTCCCAGCGCAACTTCTCCGCCCGGATGTTGCCCACGGGCGTGAGCAAAGAGCCGTTGATGACCTCGATGCCCGCCAGCAGGCCCGGATGCGCCTGCTGGATCCGCCGCAGTCGTCTGGCCCCCACGCCTTTGGCCAGAAAATCGAAGGGATGGGGCGCGAAAGGTAGCCCGCCTATTTCTCGCACTCGTCGGGCGGTATCAACAAAAGACATCCCCGCGGCCACGGGCTCGGTGACAAAAAGCGCCAGCATATCCCCCTCCGTTGTGCTGATCTCCATGCCCGGAATCACATCCACCCGAAATGCTTCCGCCAAACGCAACGCCAGCAGCGCCCCCGCCAGCGTATTATGGTCGGTGATGGCAATGACATCGAGATCGGTGCGGGCGGACGCGTGGTAGAGGATGGCCTCCACTGTCGCAACGCCATCACTGAAAGTGGAATGCAAATGCAGATCGGCTAAACCCATGAGGTGCGTAAAAATAACCAGAATGTGGTATTGAAGATCCATGCTTCATCTGTTATCATAGAACCATCTGTGGTTTTTGTCCAACCGCAGCCTGTTTTTCTCTGTAAAATCATGTTTATTCATCATCGGGGCCTTGTGGCGCTCCTGTTTGCCTTCCTATTCATGCAGGCTCCTATGGCTGTCAACGCCGCCGGACCGCCGCAGCCGCCCAACATCTTCCAGCCTCCGGCTACGCCGACGCCCCCGGTTTTGCCTCCGGCAACCGCCACGCCGACGCCCTTTTCCGCGCCGGAAGATATCCCCGCGCCCGGTGATGGCGGCGCCAAGATTTTTCTGCCATTCCTGGCCATGTCCCCCGGGACTGTGCAAACAGAAAACGCGAGGGACGCCGACGTCAATCCCATGGTGGATAGTTTTGTCTATGTGGTGAAACCGGGCGACACGCTTAGCGACCTGGCGGTGGAGTTTGGTCGGGATGTGAAAACGATGTCGTGTGTGCGCACCGAAGATGGGGGCGTTGTGGGGAGTCTGAAGCCCGGGCTTCACATTGTCGTCCCCGCCCTAAGCGATCTGTGCCACATCGTCAAATCGGGGCAGACCCTGGATAAGATCGCGGCCTGGTATGGCGTTGCGCCCGAAAGCCTGTTGGCCGTGCCGGAGAATCATTTGAATGCCGACGCCCCGCTGCATCCCGGGCAGACGCTCCTCATTCCCAACGCCCGCAGCCGCTATCAGGACCCCGCCGATCTAAATCTCGTCCGTCCCCAGCAAGATGGCTGGCGGTACGGCGATGGTCAGTTTATCTGGCCGCTGCCGCGAGACAGCTTTTGGATCAGTCAGCGCTTCAAGCAGGGCAAGCATAACGCCATCGACATGGCGGCGCCGTTGGGCGCGCCCGTCTACGCCGCAGACACGGGCCGGGTGGTGAAAGCCGGGTGGAGCGAGATCGGCTATGGCTATCGCGTCATCATCGATCATGGCATCGATTATGTGACGCTCTACGCCCATCTCAGCGAGTATTACGTGCAGCCTGGGGATATTGTGCAAAAGGGCGAAATCATCGGACGCGTGGGGTCGACAGGAAATTCCACGGGCCCGCATCTGCATTTCGAGATCCGGGACTACGGCTATCTCATCGATCCCCTGCTGGTGTTGCCGAAATAGCGGTGAGCTGGCCGCCCACCGTTTTCAGGTGTATCATTCTCCCCATGAAATGCAGAGATAGGCTCTGGACATGGTTTTTCCTTGGCGGACTTAGTGCGCTTCTGGGCGCTGTTTTCGTGACGCCGGCGGGCGTTCAGGCGACGCCCTTTGCATCCCCCACCCCGGCAACCAGCACCATCAATCAACCTTACGTCACCTTTCAGAGCCAAAAGGTGGTGCAGCGGCTATTTCGATTCAGCGACGGCATTCCGATTTATCTGATTATCCCCATCCTTCTCGTTTTGCTAGGGCTCGTTGCTCTGTATCTCACTTCTTTTCGTCCTAAACATTGAGCCATGCTACGCCGCACCGGACCCCTCCACCAGTTACTTCGACAACGACTCTTTTGGCTTGGGATCATCACTGTGATTCTCACTGCGATATTCGCCGGGATTTCTGCGCCCGCGGCCAGCGGATTTATGCAAAATTCACCGCCGCCCACGCCGACCTTTACGCCTTTTCCGCCGACGGCGACGCCCGCACCGACACAGCCTGTCAATACGCCCGCGCCGCCGCCCACCGCCACCTTCACGCCCGCAGGGCCCGCGCCCACCGCCACCTTCACGCCCGCAGGGCCCGCGCCCACCGCCACCTTCACGCCTGTCGGCCCGCCGCCGCCCACCCAACCGCCTCCTTCTCCCCGGCCGCCCGCGCCCACCCAGATCGCACCGTTGCCCCCGCCCGAATTGACGCCGCCCGCCATCGCCAGCCCTGCTCCCACGCCCTCCGAAGCTGTCACTGG
>JALSPL010000447.1 GCA_026985975.1 Anaerolineae bacterium
GCCCGCCCAGCGTTCCAGAATCTCGGCCAGGGCCGCCAGCACCCGATCGCGAAAGGCGATGAAGCTGGGAGCCTGCTCGCGGGTGGGGGTCCAGTCCGTGCGGCCCCACCACGGGCGGGTGGGATGATGCAGGGGCATTTCATCGTAAAAGGAGGCGCTGAACTCCTCCAGCCCGGCCATGGTGATGATGTCCATGCCCTGGGCCTGGGCGATGGCCAGCGCGGTGCTGTGCGCCCGCCGCAGCGGCGAGCTGATGATGACGTCCACCGGGATCTCCCGGGCCATGTACGCGCCCGCGCGCAAGGCCTGGGCCCAACCCAACGCCGTGAGATTGGGATCATAGGAGACGATGTTCTGGTAGAGATTGGTCATGGATTGGCCGTGGCGCACCAAAAACAGCTCGGTGCCCACTTGGTAGCCATAGCCCCGGTCTTGCAGGGGGATGTCGGGCAGGTCGTTGGGATCGAAGATAGGATCGGGCATAATGCAATGAGGGGAGAACGGAAATAAGGCGGTTGGTCGGGCCCGCGAACATGGAACGTCCGTCATGCCGACAACTTGCTATCTTATCGCATCCCCGGCCATTTCCCCAATCTCAGTGGATTACTGGACACTGGCGTTTTTTGTTTGGGTGTGTCCATCGGCGTTGCACACGGCAATTTAACGACTTTACTTTACGGCCCCTGGCCCGGCGTCAGAGAGAAGTTGAACGCGCCCTGACGGATGGAATAAAGAGAGCCGCCCGAGGTCAGCGACCCCTCCACCAGGTAAAAATAGTTGGTCGCGGGATCCCCCAGTGCGCCGACATCGTCGTAGTAGTTGGGCGGCGGGACGACGGTGGCCAGGGCGGGCGCGGCGGGCGTGAAGTAAGGCGCCGCGTCCCGCCAGATGACGTAACTGCTGAAATCGGGATCGTCGGGCCAGCTCAGACGGGCGGTGTCGGCCGTGAGGGCGGAGATGATGGCCGGGAGATAGAGCTGCGCCTGATCCACAGTGAAGCTGAGGACGCCCTGATCGTTCACCTGGTGCGCACCCGAGCCCGAGGGCGTGAGGGTGACGGAGGTCTGGCCGTTGTCGCGGGTGGCCAGGAGGTCGTAGCGGGCACCGGGCGTGAGATCGGCCAGGATGTTCAGGGTTTCGGAGGTGGCGGGATAGGCGTAAGTGAGGATTCCGGCAGGAGCGGAGCCATCGGCCGCGGCCGAGAAAAGCGCGACGCGACCCAGGTCGGGGTCCGCGATGTGCACGCCCGCCATGCCCGAGGCCTGGATGACCGTGGCCGCGGGCCGGGTGGCGACCGCGCTGCTCATGGGATGCAACACCGTGAGAAAATTGTGCGCCAGGGCCGCATCAGCAGGTTCCAGCTCGATGCGCCATTCGCCATAGGGCGTGTCTTCGAAGTCGTTGGTGGGGCGGGGCTGGGGCTCACTGGCGCTCCACTGCCAGTCATAGTTGTCATCGAACGCCCAGAAGGCTTTCTCGCCCCGACCGCCCACTTTGCGCAGATTCACCGTCTCGGGCAGCAGGAATTGCATGACGAGCTTGCCATCGCCATTGACCACGGTTGCCTCCTTCCCGCCGCTGTACAAAGTCTCGCCGGAGGAGATGACAGCGGGCGAGCCGTTGACCGCAGGTTCGGTGAAGGTGTGGAAGAGGAGTTTCGTGTTTTCGCCGCTATAGGCGGGGTCGGTGACGGCCACCCGATCATACAGGATCACATAATCCCGGTTGGCGCTGTCGCCGTCGATGGGGCGCAGGTAGAGCATCTCTCGCTGGAACCGGCTGACCTTGGCGGTATTGCCGCTGAGCCCATCCATGGCCTGGTTGTAATCGGGATTGTTGTAGGCTTTGGCGGCGTCGCCCAGGGCGTAGGCGTATTGGACCGTATCTTCATAGCGCAGCATGTCGGCCACATCATATTGGGTGATGTGTTGATCGTAGTATTCGATGGTCTGGGGGGCGCGGGTGGCGGGATACATGGAACGCTGGCCGCCGTCATTGGAGGATGCGTCGGGCCGGGCGTGGGAGAAATCCTCGTTCGGATTGTAGACGATGAGGGTGTTGTGGGCGATGGTGCGCATGTAGTAATTGCGATCGTGATAACTGAGTCCGTCGCCGCTATACACGCCGCTATCCAGCAGCAGATCGCTGTATTTGTGCAGAGTGATGCTGTTTTGGTCGAGATGCTGGTGGTAGGTGAAGTAATCGCCCGCCTGGAAGCCGATGTAGGTGACCCGCGTGTCGACGTCGGCCGCGCCATCGGGCCAGTCGGAGCGGAGGAAGAGGGTCCCCGTGCCCGCGGCGTAGTGTGCGGGCTGGCTGGGCGGGGCCTGGGGCAGATCGGGATTGAACCAGAGGAATTCCTGATAAGCGAGGAAATCGTCGGAGGAGCCGTCCGGTTCGGTGGCGAGATAGGCCGCAAGCTGGGATGCGAGGGGGTGATCGGGGAAGCGGTCGTTGAGGATGAGCGCCATGATGCGCCCGTAGTTGGCCATGGAGCCGCGGTTGCGTTCGGTGTCGCCGGTGGAAAGATAGGGGTGGTACTGACGGCCCCATTCCTGGGCTACGCCCGGCCAGTGGTGCAGCAGCAGATAGCCGATGCGCTCGCGGAACCAGGCGCTGCCCGCAAAGAGCCGTTCGCCCGTCCCCGTCTCCCACGCGGCCACGGCCCGCACCCGGGCGTAGTTCGCGATCCAGTCGTAGATCATGCCCTCGGGCCAGCCCCCGCCCGCGGCGATGCGATCCAGCAAATCCAGGCCCGTGTGCTCATAGCGATAGACATCCAGCCACTCCCCGGCCCGGGGATTATCGCCGTAGGTGGCGATGCTCATCACCGCGAAGCTGTAGCCGTGCCGGGGCCAGTAATTGCCCCAACCGGACGTGTCGCCATAGCTGGGGTTATCGCCGCGATGGTTGAAATAGGCGATGAAGTCGTCCCGCTGGGCTTGGGGCATCTGCTCGTGGCACCAATCATACACCAGGGCGATGTCGCCCATGCAGGAAGCGCAATCCTGGTCCGCGTCCACTTTATCCTGAGCCAGAGCCAGGGCGTCGGTGCAGTAGCTGGCGTCCTCCAGCACCTGGGAGACCAGGGCCTTGTGCAGCATGGCGTCGGGGTCGTTGTCGGCCTCGTCCTTGAGCTGCGTCCAGCGGGGGTTGCCGGCGGTGGCCCGGGCTTGCAGCGCGGCGAGTTTGGCCGGAGTCAGGAACACGCGAGGATGTCCAGCGGGGATGCTGAGCAGGCGCACATGCACCGTATCCACCGCACTTTCGCCCACCTCGTTGGTGACGGTCAGCTCGAATGCCCATTCGCCGGGCGTGTCGGGGGTGAAGGCGATGACGGCCTGGTCGCCGATAACGCCGCTCCGGGCCGAATCGAAGGCCGGGGTGAGGATGCGCCATTGGTAGCTGAGGGTGGCGTCATTCCCGCCCGGCCGGTCGTGGCTGCCCGAACCGTCCAGGGTGATGGCGCCGCCGTCCCATTGCAGATTTTCCTGATCGGGCCCGGCATCCGCAAAGGGAACGTCGGGGTTATAGACCACGGTGAGTTTGGGGCGCAGCGCTGCGTCGCCCGCATATTGGCTGGACCAGAAATGGCGCCAATCGGTGTTCTCTTCGATCCAGCCGGTGGCGTCGCGCAGCACGAAGCCGAAATTGGGCTGTTCGCCCCGCACCCAGGCCCGCACCAGCGCCGTCACATCCCAGTCATACCAGCCGGGATCGGTCACATCCGCATAGCTGGTCTCGGCCGCGGCGTAGTCGCTTCCGGCCTCCATGCCGCGGGCGGTCCAGGGAACATCGGTCCCCTCGCCCGTGTAGTAATCGAAAGCATCGTCGCCGGTGACGCCATGCTTGCCCGGCGCATCGATGGGAGAGCCCGCCTGATTGCCCTCATCCCAATCCTTCAATACCTGGTAAAGCTTGATGCGGCGCACGGGCGGCGCGGCGCAGGCGCCCGAGTAGCAGGCGTCGGTGGTGTTGTAAAGTTCCAAAGTGGCGGAGATGATCTCGCTGTTGGCGGGGATGCTGGCGAGATCGAAGCGCAGGATGGGGTTGTTGTCGCCATCTCGCTCCAGGTGCAGGGCCTCGTTCTGGCCGTAGTTGACGCTGTATTGAGGCGGGGAGCCCCAATCCTGGCTGCTGACCCAGGCGTCTTTCACGCCCGTATAGCCGTCCAGACCCTGCTGGAAGATGGCGGTTTGCTCGCCCGCGGGCGCAGCCGTGACCTGCATCGAACCTGCGAGAAAGACGATGGTGGCGGCGAGCGCGGCGAAAAAACGCAGCAATGCCCCGAAAAAAGAATACATGGCGACCTCCTGAATGGCGAGGGTTTCGATATTGCCCTCAGTATACCCCGGGTTTTGGGCGCTTGCTTGACGCAAAGCGGGCGATTTGCGGGCGATGGCGGCTTCGCCTCGCGCCTGCGGGCATGATACGCACCGCGCGTCCCCGGCGCCCGCCCGTCTTCAGCCGCCCGCTCTCCCCAACAACTCCAGCGCCTTTTTCAGGTAGGAATCATAATCGGGGCTGGATTCCACCGGCGCATCAGGCTCCAGGCCTGCGCCGTCGATGGCCCGATCATTGGGCGTGAACCACTTGGCGAAGGTCACATGGATGGCGCTGCCGTCGCTGAGGCGATGAATGCGCTGGATGGAGCCCTTGCCGTAGGTCTTTTCGCCCACCAGCGTCGCCCGCCCCCGATCTTGCAGGGCCCCGGCCAGGATCTCGGCGGCGCTGGCCGTGTTGCCGTCCACCAGCACGATGACGGGCGTCTCGGCTGGCACGGTGGCGGTGGCCTGGGCGTGATACTTCTTTTCTGCGCCGTCAGCATGTTTTTCGATGAGCACAACGCCGCCATCCAGAAAATGATCCGCGACCGCCACCGCTGCATCCACCAGCCCGCCCGGGTCTCCCCGCAGGTCGATGATAAAAGCCTTGTCCGCGCCCTGCGCCATCAACTCGGCCAACGCCTGGATGAATTCTTCATCGGTGAGGCCGCTGAAACGCTCGATGCGAATATAGCCCACGTCGGGCGCTTCATCCACGGGCCGCCAGATAACGCTGGGCAGCTCGATTTCCGCCCGCTCCACCGGGATGTCCAGGGTCTGCTCCCGGCGCTGCACCGTCAAAATCACTTTTGTGCCGACCTCCCCCCGAATTCTGTCGGTCACTTCATCCAGATCTGCCGGTGCGGCCAGCGCCATGCCATCGATGGCAATGAGAATATCGCCTTTTTTTACGCCCGCCCTGGCCGCGGGCCGATCCACCATGGGCGTCAGCGTCACCCGCCCCTGTTCATCCAGCGCCAGATAGGCGCCGATGCCGCCGAATTTGCCGCGTAATCGCTCCTGCTCCCGCACGGCCGGCTCCGGTTCGATGAAATAGGTGTAGGGGTCCTCCAACGTCTGCACACTGCCCTTGATGGCGCCGTACGTGCGCTTTTGCTCCGAGGGAATGGAACCGTAGAAGTCCTCCCTGATGATCTGCCACGCCTCATTCATCAAGCCTTCGTCGACGGGCGATCCGTCATTTCTGACGGAGAGAAGGAGCGCTGGCCGTTCGCCGCGCCAGGCGTCGTAGGCCCACATCACAGCCACGCCTGCAGCGAAAACCGCCAGGGCTGTGAGCAAGCCCAACAGAAAATAGCCCCATTTGCGGGAATGGTCGTTGGCGGGGGCGGGATGCGAGCGGGGGGAGGTCATGATAAGATCAATCATACCCAAAAGCCTGGCTATTTTCCAAACTTCCTGGCCGCCGCATGGTATAATGGGCTTATGAACTTCCTCGTCACCCTGCGGCAATTCATCCGCCGCCATGATTTGATTCCGGACAACGCCCGCGTCATCGTGGGCGTCAGCGGCGGGCCCGATTCGCTGGCCTTGCTGCACGCCCTGCGTCAGCTCGCGCCGCAGCATGGCTGGCAGTTGCATTGCGCTGCCCTCAATCATGGCCTGCGGCCCGAAGCCGAGGCGGAAGCCCATTTCGTGGCCGAACTGGCCGCGGCCTGGGATGTGGGCTGCACCATCGAGCGGGCGGATGTGCGGGCCATGGCCGCGCAGCCGGGCGTTTCGCTGGAAGAAGCCGCGCGTCAGGCCCGCTACGCGTTTCTGGGCCGGGTGGCGCAGCGATTGGGCGCGCCCGTCATCGCTGTGGGGCATCACGCCGATGATCAGGTCGAGACCCTCCTCATGCACCTGCTGCGGGGCAGCGGTCTGGCGGGCCTGCGGGGCATGCCGCCCGCGGTGGCATTGGCGCGATTGCGGCTGCCGTCGTTATCCCATGGCGAACGGTTCGAGGGGATTCGTTTGGCGCGGCCGCTGCTGCCGTTTACGCGAGATGAGATTCTGGATTACTGCCGGGCGCATGATCTGACCCCGCGCTGGGACGTCTCGAATCTGGATCAGACTTTTTTCCGCAATCGCTTGCGTCATGACGTCATCCCCCGGCTCAAGGAGATCAATCCCAATCTGACGCGGGTGATCTCGCACACAGCTTGGGCGCTGCAGGGCGATTATGAGAGCCTGGACGCGCATCGGCGGGCCTTGTGGGCGGCTATTGTCCGGGTGGAGCCGGGCCGGGTGCGCCTGCGGTTGCAGGCCTTTCGCGGGTTATTGCCCGGAGATCAACGGGCGCTGTTGCGGCGAGCCATCGCGGTTCTGCGGCCCCGGCATCGCAACATCAGTTGGGAGCATACAGAACGGGTGCTGGATGTGCTGGCTGCGGATCCGCAACGGGCCAGCGGCGGGCCTTACACCCTGACAGCGGGCCTGACGGCCTGGCTTTCTTATGACTGGCTGGATGTGCAGGAGGCTGATTTCATCTCCCCCGACGTCCCGCAGATACGCCAGGCGCAGCCTCTGCCCCTGCCCGGAGAGGTCGCCCTGGGCCCGGTCTGGCGGCTGAGGGCCCGGATGGTGCGCTGGAAACCGGGCGCTGCGCCCTGGCGTCAACAGCCATCGCCCAACATCATCTGGCTGCCAGCGGATGCGCCCGGGCCGCTGCTGGTGCGCCCGCGACAGCCCGGAGACCGTATGCGGCCCCTGGGGCTGGGTGCGGTCAAGCGCATCAAAGATCTCATGAACGAACGCCGGATTCCCCGCTCGCAGCGGGCGAATTGGCCCTTGCTGGTCTCCCGGGATGGCGAGATTGTGTGGCTGGTCGGGCGGCGGGTTTCGGAGTTGGCGCAGGCTGCGCCTGACGCGGGCCGGGCCTGGGAGATCACTTTGACGAAGTCGGAGGCGTGATTGCGCCAACCGGAAACGCCTTATTTCCGGCTGCGGAAAAGCTGATTGGCGCACTCGGATGTTGGGGAATTATTCGCGGAGAAAAGGAAAAAACGCAGGTAAAAAGCGGCGGTGGGCGTATTGGATCGCAACAGGGCGGCGTCATAATGGATAAGAGACACGCCATACCATTTGTTGCACACTCGTTGTAACGCTCTCGCCCAGCGCCATTTCTCTCTCTCCAAACGCCTTTTCTCTCGCCACCACATTCCTCCCGTGGAAAGCGACGCTATCGAGGAAGGGCATCTCCTGGCAGTAAGGCATTCAGCTTGCTTCCTCAGGAGGTCATCGTGTCCGTCTCCGAACTTTCCCATACCATCTCTCTCATCTGGAAAGAAGTTCTGCAAGTTGATGAGGTGGGGCTTCATGATCATTTTTATGATCTTGGAGGCAATCCCCGCCTGTTGGATCAAATGCGCCGATCGCTTCAGTCTTCCCTCCGCATCGAGGTGACCCTGGTGGATTTGTGTCGGTATCCCACCGTCATGTCGCTTTCCCAGCATTATGCCGGGGTGGGGAGCGTTGTTTCTCCCATTTCGCAAAGTTATGAGCGGGCCCAGCGTCAACGGCAGCTCATGGCCCTGCGTTACCCCGTGCGAATTCGCTTCGCCTCAGCTCAAACCTGACCCCTCGTCCGAAAAAAAACGCCTTCACCGGTGTGGCGTGCAAGTTTCTTACTAGCGGCAATCTCGAAAGAGGTTGCCGTTTTTTATTGGAATGCTGGCGTCTGACGAAAATCATATTGGCCGCTTGACAGCATATTTGAGCCACAGATTATACGGATTCCCACGGATTTTTCCTTTGATCTGCCTGATTTTTCCGTGAAAATCTGTGTAATCCGTGGCAAAAATGGAAAACGCCGGTGTCCAGTTGGAATGCTGAAAAAGAGTGTTCTCACGCAAAGCGCACAGACCGAGCCTCCGCCCTGGGCTACCGGTGCGAAGGCCCTTCGGGCCTGGCAAAGGGGGCCTTGAGGC
>JALSPL010000448.1 GCA_026985975.1 Anaerolineae bacterium
TAGCGCTCGTCGTCGGGATGCACAGCCACCGCGGTGTCGCCCAGGATGGTCTCGGGCCGGGTGGTGGCCACGGGGATGTAGCCCTGGCCCGGGCCTTCGCTGATGTCGTGACCGGCAATGGGGTATTTGAAATAGTAGAGGGTTCCCTGTTCGTCGCTGTACTCCACCTCCACATCGCTGACCGCGGTTTGCAGGCCGGGCGACCAGTTGACGATATATTCCGCCCGATAGATGAGGCCCATGCGATAGAGGCGCACAAAGGCCTCGCGCACCGCCTTGCTCAGGCCCTCGTCCAGGGTGAAGCGCTCCCGATCCCAGTCGCAGCTTGCGCCCATGCGCTTGAGCTGGCTGATGATGCGGTCGTGATGCTTGTGGGTCCAATCCCAGCACTCGGCCACAAAAGCCTCGCGGCCAATTGCCTCGCGGCTGCGGCCCTCGGCCAGCAGCTTGCGCTCCACCTGCAACTGGGTGGCGATGCCGGCGTGGTCGGTGCCGGGCACCCACAGCGCGGCCCGGCCCTTCATGCGGTGGTAGCGGATCATCAGGTCTTCCAGGGCGATGGTGAGGGCGTGCCCCTGATGCAGCACGCCGGTCACGTTGGGCGGAGGAATGCTGATGACGAAGGGCTTGCCATCGGGATTACGGCTGTTTTCGGGCTTGAACCAGCCGTTTTCCTCCCACCAGCGGTAGAGACGCTGCTCTGCGTCGCGAAAGTCGTAGGTTTTGGGCAGATTGAATTCGGGCATGGGAACCTCCAATGATGTGCGACGCACCTGCGAGGTGCGTCGCACTTGATTAAACAAAAAAGCCCTCTCGTCTCAAGGACGGAGGACTTCCGCGGTGCCACCTTGGTTGGGAGGATCTCACGCAAAGGGGCAAAGACGCCAAGAAAAAAGAGTGAATTCCTCCCCACTCGAGGCTGTAACGGGCTTACCCGGATAAGCTTACTCAAGGTGCGATGCACTTGGCAAGTGCGTCGCACCTGTTCAACTCACCAACTCACCGGCGACCTTGGGCGGGGCGTGTCGGGCGGGGCTTGCAGCCGATGGCCCCACTTCTCTTGCGAGCGTTTCCCGCCTACTCCTCCGGGTCGGAGTTTTTGAAGATAGGATTGTAATGTGATTGTATGCAATAAGGGCGATCGTGTCAAAGATGCGGTTACGGCTTCCAGTCGCCGAAGCGATCCTGGCCCGGCGAATCGGTGATCTGTCGCACATCCGAACCATCCGTCTTCATAATATACAGATCCCAATTGGTTGTGGGGCGATAACTGAAGATGATGGCTTCGCCATCCAGCGCCCAGATGGGGTTGGAGTCATTGCCCGGATCAGCGGTCAGGCGCATGATATTGCCGCCATCAGCATCCATCACGTAAATATCGCGATTAGCCTGACGACGGCTGGCAAAAGCGATACGGCTGCCGTCGGGCGACCAGCGGGGAAAGAAATCATCATCCGGATTTTCGGTCAACTGTCGGGGCGTACAGGCGTCCCCCGCATCATTCCCCGCGAGTCGAGCGTTGAGACAGGCCTCGACGTTCAATTTCCAGATATCCCAATTGCCTCCTCGATCGCTGACAAAAACCAGCCACTTTCCATCAGGCGACCAGTCGGGATAGGTGTAAAAGAATTTGTCCTGCATCAGGTTGATGGGCTCGGCGTCGCCGGAATAAGGCATGACGTAAATCTGATAATTGCCATCCCGTTCGCTGGTGAAGGCGATATGCTGGCCATCGGGCGACCAGGTTGCGCCCCATTCGTGGCTATTGGGCCACGCCAACAGGCGGCGGCGATTGGAGCCATCGGCGTCGATGACGAACAAATCGTTGAATTGATCGCCTTCGGGGCTGCTGAACAGCACCGTTTTGCCATCGGGGGACCACCGCGGCTCAACATCTGCCGCGGGACTGGTCGTCAGTTGTGTGAGTTCCTCTGGATGGGCAAGATCCATGATCCAGAGATCGAAGTTGCCGGATCGCTGACTGGGGAACACCAGTTTGCCATAGGCGGGGCTGGCTTTGGGCGCGTCCTGAGGAGTGGAAGCGGCAGGCGTTGGCAGGGGAGATTCGTCAGGAGCGGCAACCGGCGCAGGAGGGGTTGTGGGTGCAGGCTGGGGGGTGGAGACGGCTACAGGGGATGATTCTGGCGATCGCGTCGCAGCCACGGTGCTGGCTGGCTGAGCAGTCAGGACAATGACCTCCTGGCTTTGTCCTCCCAAGGCTGCACAACCGGCCAACCCCCAGCTAAAAAGGGCCAAAGCCAACAGCGTCAGCCTGCGAGAACGGATGCGCCCAAATAATGCACCGCCCAACAAGCCGACGCCAATAACCAACAGAAAAGAAGAGAGCAGTATAGCAATCATAGTTGACATTGTATTTGCAATGCAGTTAAACGCAAAAATTCTGTACGTAGAAGTGAGAATTCTCCTCGCATTATAGAAGACAATGGAAGGGTGCGCAAGGTCTTGCGGGGAATGTTGACGTCCATTTTTCATCGTGCTAAACTTGCTCGCGTTTATTCGCAACGCATTAGCGCCATAAAAACAGGCAATCATTGCTGCTTGCCCCGCTCTGAATTCTTCATTCTGGCGGGGTATTCTTTGTGATCAGGAAATTAACGCCATGCTTACATTGAAATTTGGAGGCACGTCGGTGGGCAATGCCGATGCTATCGCCCAGACTGTTTCCGTCATCGCCGCCACCAAGGCGCAGGATCAGAATATCGCCGTGGTCACCTCTGCCATGAGCGGGGTTACCGACCTGTTGGTCAACTCCGCCCGCGCCGCGGCGGCAGGACAACGCCAGCCATTTCTGGATGCCCGCGACATCTTGCACGATAAGCATCTCGAAGCCGCCCGCACGCTTATCGGCAGCGAGGAAGAACGGTCGGTTTACGGGCAGCATGTCACCAAGCAGTTAGACTTTTTCGCCCGACTATGCTCATCCATCAATGTCCTGGGCGAGTTGACCCCGCGCGGGCTGGATGTCGTCTCGGGGCTGGGCGAGCGCATGTCGGCGCCCTTGTTGGCTGCTGCGCTTCGCTCCCGAGGCGTCAACTCGGCATGGCTGGATGCGGCCGAGATCATGGTCACAGACGATAACTTCGGCGAAGCCGCGCCGTTACTCATTCCCACTTGCGACCGGGTGCAAAACCGCCTCAAACCGATGATTGAGCAGGGCGTCACGCCCGTGATCACCGGCTTCGTTGGCGCTACCGAGTCGGGCATTCCCACCACTCTGGGCCGCGGCGGCTCAGATTTCTCAGCCGCCATTCTGGGCTCCTGTCTGTCCGCGGATGAAATCCAGATATGGACCGATGTCAACGGCATTCTTTCGGCGGATCCCCGTATCGTGCCCCAGGCCCGCACCCTGAAACAGCTTTCCTACAACGAGGCTGCCGAGCTCGCTTATTTCGGCGCCAAGGTGCTGCATCCCAAAACGCTGCTGCCCGCCATCGAACGGGGCATTCCCGTGCGCATTCTCAACACGTTCAACCCCGACGGCCCCTCCACCGTCATCACCCGAGAGCCGCAAAAGAATGGGCTGGTCAAGGCCATCTCCGCCATTCGCGACCTTACGCTGATGAATGTGGAGGGGCGGGGAATGATGGGCGTGCCCGGCATCGCCGCCCGCACATTCCGGGCCGTTGCCGACGTCAAAGCCAATGTGCTTATGATCAGTCAGGCGTCCTCGGAACAAAGCATCTGTTTTGTGGTGCGCCGACATCGCAGCGACGATGTGCAAATGGCCCTGGAAACCGAATTCGAACGGGAATTGACGCTCCGTTATATCGATCGCATTCACCCCGTGCACAATGTCGTCATCGTGGCGGTGGTCGGCTCAGGCATGCGCGGCACGCCGGGCATTGCAGGCAGGCTGTTCCGATCCCTGGGAAACGCCGGGGTCAATGTCATCGCCCTGGCGCAAGGCTCCAGCGAATCCAACATCTCTCTGGTGGTGGATCGGGCCGACTTCGAAAAAGCCGTGCAGGTCATCCATCGCGCCTTTTTCCAAAGCCGCAGCGTTCCCACCCCGCAACTGGTTTAACGCTATGAAAACCATCAACCTCATCCAATTCGGACTGGGCGGCGTAGGCCGCGCCGTTGTGCAACGCGTGTTGGCCGCCAGAGATGAATTCGAGTGGCGCTACGGCCTGCAACTGATCTATACGGCCATCAGCGACAGCCGCAGCGCCGCCATTGACCTCGACGGCTTCTCTCATGCGCAACTGCAGGCGATGGTAGAGGCGAAAACGGCGGGGGGATTCCTGGATGACACCGAATTCGGCTATCAATCCCACGACCTGACCGCCATTGTGGATATTGCCGGGACCGATGAGACCATCGTCATCGACGTCACGGCCACCGATAAGACGTCTGACGCGCTGCTGCTGGCGTTGCAACGGGGCTATGGGGCGGCCCTCGCCAACAAAAAGCCGTTGACTGGCCCGTTCAGCCTCTTTCGTCAGCTCACGTCCACCGGCCGCCTGCGCTACGAATCCACGGTGGGCGCGGGCGTGCCGGTCATCGCCACGCTGCGGGAATCCATCCTCGCCTCTTTCGATCCTGTGCAACGCATTCAGGGCTGCTTCAGCGGCACGCTGGGATTTTTGACCACAGGGCTGGAGGAAGGCAAGGATTTTTCAGAACTGGTGGCGAAGGCCCGAACCCTGGGCTACACCGAACCAGATCCTCGCGACGATCTGGGAGGCATGGATGTGGCCCGCAAGGCGCTGATTTTGGCCCGCACCCTGGGCTGGCCCCTGGAGCTTTCACAAATCCCCGTCGAATCCCTTTTTCCCCCCGAGATGGCCACGGGCTCGGTCGATGATTTCATGGCGGGCCTGCCAACGCTGGATGAGCCGTATCGCCTCAGAGTGGCGGCGGCGCAGGAGCAAAGAAAAACCTTGCGCTACGTCGCCTCGCTGGCCGCAGGCCAGGCAGAGGTGGGATTACAGGAAGTCGCCCGCGCCAGCGCCCTGGGCCAGCTACGCGGCTCCGATAATCTTGCAGCCTTCCATACCAGCGTTTACAACCAGACGCCACTGGTGTTGCAGGGACGGGGCGCGGGCGTGCACGGCACAGCGGCGGGCGTGCTGGCCGACATCGTGGCCTTGGCCGATTAAGCGGGATAAGGCGCAAGAGCGGATGACGGAATTAGACACAGACAAATGATTGGGCGTAAAATCGGTACGACAACCAGACGATAAGACCATTTTCATCCCTCTCCGCCACCTCTGTCATGCCCGACCTCACTTTCGAAACTGGCCCCCACGCCACACAAAACGCCAGCGTTCGCTTCGGCTGCTCGGTCATCATTCCCGATGAACAGGGCCGCATCCTGCTGCAAAAACGCACCGACGGCGATTGGTGGAGCCTGCCAGCGGGCGGCATGGAGCCGGGCGAGACGCCTACCCAGGCAGCTATCCGCGAAGCGCGGGAAGAAACGGGCCTGGAGGTGGAACTGGTGCGCTTTTTGGGCCTTTACACCGATCCCGAGACCGCCAATCTTTATCCTGACGGCAATCGCGTCCAGATCGTGGGCGCCAGTTTTGTGGCCCGCATCACCGGCGGCGAACTCATCGAAAGCAACGAAGAAACCGCAGAGCTGCGCTGGTTCGCCCCTGCCGATCTGCCGCACAACCTGACGCCGTTCTCGCGGATGCGCATCCGCGGCTATCTCGCAGGCGACCACTGCCACGTGGACTGACAACCCACCCAAATCCGCAATCATCAATTCTTCCCATGCCCAAACTCACATCCGCAGAAGTCCAACACATCGCCAGCCTGGCCCGGCTCGCCCTCACCCCCGAAGAAACCCAGCAATACGCGTCCGATCTCTCCGCCATCCTCGATTACGCCCGGCAATTGCAAGAAGTGGACACCGATCACCTCCACCCCACTGCATCGGTGCTGCCCCTGCGCAATGTCATGCGCAGGGACGAAGCCCGCCCGGGCCTGGGGCCCGCAGAGGCCCTGGCCAATGCGCCCGAGCAGCAAGATGGCTACTTCAAAGTTCACGCCGTGCTGGAGGGCAGCCAATGAGTTCTCTGCCCCAAACCATCCACGAAGCCCGTTCCCTGCTCCGTTCCGGGGCCATGACCTCGGTAGCGCTCACCGAAGCCTACCTGGAGCGCATCGTCCAAAAAGAGCCGCAGATTCACGCGTATCTTCACGTGGCCGCAGACGCCGCCCTGGCCCAGGCCCGCACGGCGGACGAGCGCCGGGCCGCGGGCCAGGATGCGCCCTTGCTGGGCGTGCCCATCGGCGTCAAGGACATCATCACCGTGCAAGGTATGCCCGCCACTGCCGGCTCCCGCATTTTGCAGGGATTCATGCCACCTTACGAGGCCACAGTCAGCCGCAAGCTCCGGGAGCAAGGTGCGGTGTTCCTGGGCAAGCTCAACACCGATGAATTCGCCATGGGCTGGAGCACCGAAAATTCGGCTTATGGCGTCACGCATAACCCCTGGGCGCTGGATCGCGTGCCGGGGGGCAGCAGCGGCGGGCCCGCAGCTGCGGTGGCCGCAGGCGAGGCCGTGGCCGCTTTGGGCACCGACACCGGCGGCAGCGTGCGCCAACCCGCCGCCTGGACCAACACCGTAGGCTTGCGCCCCACCTATGGCCGCGTTTCCCGCTATGGCGTCATTGCCTTCGCCTCCTCGCTGGATCAAGTCGGGCCTATGACCCGAGATGTGCGAGACAATGCCATCCTGCTGGAAGCCATCGCCGGACACGACCCCAAAGACAGCACCACCTTTCCCGAGCCAGTTCCTTCTTACGTCGACAAGCTGGAGGGCGGCGTCAAAGGGTTGCGCATCGGCCTGCCCCGGGAGTATTTCACCGAGGGCATGCACCCGGGCGTGGAAAAAGCCACGCGCGAGGCGGTGGCCCGACTGCGAGATCTGGGCGCAGTGGTCGAAGAAGTCTCATTGCCCCACACCGATTACGGTATGCCCGTCTACTATCTCGTCGCCACAGCCGAGGCCAGCGCCAATCTCTCCCGCTACGATGGCGTGCGCTACGGCTACAGCGCCAAAGCGCCCGATCTGCTGGAAAACTATCTGCTCACCCGCGGCAGCGGCTTTGGCCAGGAAGTCAAGCGGCGCATCCTCCTGGGAACCTACGCCCTCTCAGCGGGCTATTACGACGCTTACTACTTGAAAGCCCAGAAGGTGCGAACGCTGATCCGGGCTGATTTCGATGCCGTCTTCGAGCAATACGACGCCCTCATCGCTCCGGTGGCGCCCATCCCGCCCTATCGCATCGGCGAAGCTCCCACGGACCCCGTCTCCCTCTATCTGCTGGATGTGATGACCCTGCCTTCGGCCCTGGCGGGCGTGCCCGCCCTGGCCCTGCCCGCGGGCTTCATCGAGGAAGATGGCGCTCAACTTCCCGTCGGCATCCAGTTCATCGGCCGTCCTCTGGACGAAGCCACCCTCTTCCGTATCGGCTACGCGTTTGAAAAAGACCGGAGACCGGAGACGGAAGACCGATGATGGCTCACCGCATTTGTCTCCACTCATTCATTTTGTTGCCGTTTTTTCGGCCAGAGACATGACTTTCAAGTTTGAAAAACTGGAAATATGGCAAGACGCTCTGGATTATCTGGAACTTGTCTATCGCATTGCAAACGCATTACCGGATAGCGAAAAATACAACCTTCGATCCCAGATCATCCGTGCTGCAACCTCAGTCAGTCTCAACATCGCTGAAGGCTCTACCGGACAGACTGATGCAGAACAGGTTCGTTTTCTGGGTATGGCATTACGTTCATTGCTGGAAACCGTGGCCTGTCTTCATATCATCCACCGTATGGATTTGGTCACCGATAGAACCGATCTGCGTCAGGCCTACCGTTCAGCCGAAATTTTGACACGCAGGCTGGTTGCCATGCGCCGAAGTTTAGCGCCAGAAAGCTCATGGTTAAAAGAACCTGAGGTCATCTACGGCAGCCATTCTGATTTCATAACCCCCTTTGATTAACATTATCTGCTGTCCTCCGTCCCCGGTCCCCGGTCGTGGCGGCGTCATCAGCGTTCCCATCCCCACCACCCCATGCCCAACGCAACCCCCTACGAAGTCGTTATCGGCCTTGAAGTCCACGCCGAACTCATCACCCAATCAAAGATGTTCTGCTCGTGCAGCGCCGATTTCTTTGGCGCTGCGCCCAACACCCATGTATGCCCGGTGTGTCTGG
>JALSPL010000449.1 GCA_026985975.1 Anaerolineae bacterium
GGGATGATTGAGCTCGTCCTGGATGAGGACGTCCAGAGGCGAGCGGGCCAGATCATCAAAGAAAGCGCTATCGAAATTTTGCAGGAGGTGACGGGCGTAGTTGCGCCAGGGTTGAGAGAAAATGACAACCTCATCTCCCTGGCTGCGCAGATGCGCCACCAACTTGCGATCATAAAGATAGCCGCCCGAGCGGGTCTCCAGGCTGCCGTAGATGACGAAACCGATGCGCATGGCTACGGGCAGGGGCGCTCCTGGCGATAGGAGGCCGAGGCGATGTCATTTTCCCAGATGCGGGCGGTGACCGCACAGATGTTATCGGCCCGCAGACCATCGGATAGCCGCGTGGCGACGATGCGGCAGAAGTGCTCGATGCTGGGGTTCAGGCCCGCGAATTCGGGCAGATCGTTGAGGGTATGGTCGCGATAGCGGGCCGCGAGGTCATCCAGCAAGGCTTCCAGGTGCACGATGTCCACCAGATAGCCGTGCTGATCCAGCTCGAAGCCCTCCAGGGTGATTTCCAGCTTGTAATGATGCGAGTGCAGGTCGTTTTCGGGGCCCCAATCGCCGCCGATGAGGTAGTGTTGGGCGATGAAATCGCGTTGAATGGTGAGGGTGTACAAAATCAGCTCCTTATCGTTGCTTGATCGATCCTGAAGACTGGTGTAAAATGGGGAAAATGGTCATCTTCCCCCATTCACACCGCGAGGTATGAGCTTTGTGAACGCTGCATCCGAAACGTATATCAGCATTGGCGAAATGAAAAAGCGGCTGTCCGAATTGACCAACAAGGTGGCTTACGGAGGGGAACGCGTCATCCTCACCTCTCGCGGCCGCCCCAAGGCCGTGGTCATCAGCCTGGCGGATTATGAGCAATTGAAACAATTGCAACAGGGACGGGAAAAGAGACTGCGGGCGCTGAATGCCATCCGGGAACGCCGTCAGAGCATTCTTGATCGCCGTGATGGTCAACCCATCGAAGTGGATATCGCCGAACTCATCCGCACGGCGCGAGAGGAGCGGACCAATGCCATCCTCGAAACCCTCAATGATCGTTCTTGACGCCGGCGTGGCGGTGTGGACGCTGGCGCCCGGCCCGACAGATACGAGCCGTTTATTTGAACAATGGGCTGAACAGGCCTTGTGGGCGCCAGAAATCTGGCTGCCAGAAGTGATCTCGGTGCTGCGCGGGCTGGAGTTTGCCGGGATGTTGACCAGGAGCGAAACCGAACAGGCGATTGCGGATGCTTTCCTGCTCGACGTGCAGGTCTTTCCCACCGATGAAACGCTGGCGCTGGCCTCTCTGGCATGGGCGCGTCGGTTGCAGCAACGGCGGGCGTATGACGGCCTTTACGTGGCGCTGGCCGAACGACTGAATGCGCCCCTGTGGACGACCGACAGGCGTCTGGTCCACAGCCTGCAAAAACTGGGCGTCGCCTGGGCGCATTGGGTGGGAGAAAGTCTGGCGGACTGAGGTCAACGGTAGTCGAAAATGATCTGCAGATGCCGGTCGGGGCGCTGGTCAAGAAGCTGGTAGGCGGCGGGGGCCTGGGCCAGGGGGATGGTTTCGGTGATGAGGTCGGCGGGATGCAGGCGGGCCAGCCAATCCCAGGCCACTTGCAAGCGCCGGGCCTTGGTCCAGCGTCCGCTCAATTCGGGCGATAAGGAGCTGACCTGGCTGCTGATGAGGCGGATGCGGCTGCGATGAAAAGCGCCGCCCAGGTTCAGGGCCACCGGCTTGCGCCCGTACCAACTGCCGATGATGACGCGTCCGCCAAAACCGGTGGTGTCGATGGCCTGCTGCAGGGCCGCGGGCGCGCCCGACAACTCGAAGACCACATCGGCCCGGCCCGCGGGATCATAT
>JALSPL010000450.1 GCA_026985975.1 Anaerolineae bacterium
TTTTTGATTTTGACGCGAATTGACACGAATTATACGAAAAAAGAAGAGAAAAATTCGATAAATTCGCTTAATTTGTGTCAAAAAATGACTTGAAAAGCGGCCAAAATAATTTTCGCCAGACTCCAGTTTATTTACGAAGCAGTCATCAAATGAACTTTACGCCAACGCCCGTCCGATGAGCTCTTCCACCCGACTTATCCCCTTGCGCTGCATATACGCCCGCAACCCCGCAATGATCTCAGGCATCGTGGTGGGATGGATGAATGAGGCCGCGCCCACTTGCACGGCGCTGGCGCCCGCCAGCAAATACTCCGCCGCATCTTCCGCCGTGCTGATGCCGCCCACGCCGATGATAGGGATATCGACAGCACGCCGACACTGATACACCATGCGCACATGAATTGGTTTGATGGCCGGGCCCGATAAGCCTCCCATCACCGCGCCCAACCGCGGGCGAAAAGTCTCCACATCGATGGCCATGCCCAGGATGGTGTTGGCCACCACCAGCGCGTCCGCGCCCGCAGCCGCGGCCGCCTGCGCCACCGCCGCGATATCACCGGTGTTGGGGCTGAGCTTGGCCCAAAGCGGTAGCTCGGTCGCCTCGCGCAAGCGCCGCATCACCTTCAGGGTCGATTCCGGGAACATGGCAAACGCGCGGCCATCCTCCTCCAGGTTCGGACATGAGATATTGGCCTCGATGGCGCTGACGCCGGGAACGGAAACCTGCTCGCACAAAGCTGCAAACTCGGCGGCCGTGTCGGCAGAGATGCTCACCACCAAGGGCGCTTGATAGCGGGCGTAGCGGGGCAGTGTGTGCGCCAGGAAATGCTTCACGCCCTTGCTGGGGATGCCGATGGAATTGAGCATGCCCGCAGCGGTTTCGTGCAAGCGCGGCTGGGGATTGCCCCGTCGCGGCTGCGGGGTGATGGTCTTGAGCACATGCGCTCCCAATACATCCAGATCGAAAATCCGGGCCATATCGTCCGAAAATGCGCCTGACGCGGGCATGACCGGATTTTTCAGGCGCAGATCACCAATTTCTACGCTCAGGCTCACATCTTCTTCTCTCACAGGGTCATAACCTCCTGCAAATCGAAAACCGGGCCTTCCACACAAACGCGCAGATCGACCACGCGACCGTGGCGCAAAAATGGGCGCACGCAACCATGGCACACCCCAAAGCCACAAGCCATTTGTTGCTCCAATGCCGCCTGTCCCGGCAAATCGTAATCCCGCCCCAGCTTTTGCATCAAGCGCAAAAGTCGCTTGCTGCCACAGGTGAAAAGGGCGTCCACCTTCTCCTCGACGATGACGCCTTGCAAAAACGCCTCCACAGCGGGCATGCTTGCCGAGCCATCATCGTCGGTCACGGTGTGCACCACTGCTCCCAACGCGTGCAAATAATCGACTGCGAGCAATGTAGCTCGGGTGCGAGCGCTGCAAAGTGCGATCACCTGTCGTCCCTGGTCTCGCGCCGCCTCCGCCAGGGGAGCCAAAGTGGCCACGCCTACGCCGCGGGCCGCCAGTAACAGCGTTTTCCAATTTGGATGCAAGGAAAACCCTTGTCCCAGTGGACCTAACACATTGAGCTCATCTCCTGGTCGCATTCGCGCCAGGGCGCGAGTGCCCCGCCCCACGACCTTGTAAAGAAAATGCAGACGTTGCTTCTCCCGCTCCAATCGATAAAGGCTCATAGGACGCCGAAAGAAGGGTTGCGTATGATCATCTGGCGGGCATAACAAATTGAAAAACTGCCCCGGCTGCGCCAAAAGTGCAGCGCCGGGCGCGCGTAGCATCAGGTGGCGGTACTGGGGCGCCACCATCTCATTTGTCAGAACCGTGCACGGATGTTCCTGGATAGGATAGGTTGTCATGCTGCGGCCACCCGCCAGTGTAATTTTTCGGGCGGAGAAAAAATGCGCAGGCAATCATTGCCGCCCGGGATTTCGACGCAGGCGGGAAAATCGGGCTCTTTTCGCTCCAGTTGGATGAAGTCTTCATTGATGGGCAGCCCGTAAAATCGGGGTCCATGAAGCGATGAGAAAGCCTCCAGGTTCGGCAATGCTTGCTCCTGTTCAAACGCCTGCGCCAGCCAGGGCATGATCACCGGACTGTTGAAAATGCCCGCTCGCCCGCGGGCGCTCTCCTTCCGCCGCACAGGATGCGGCGCTGAATCGGAGCCCAAAAAGAAGCGGGGCGAGCCGGACGTAGCCGCAGTGCGCAACGCACGTCTATCTTTTGCGCCTTTGACAATGGGCAAGCAATAAAGGTGTGGGTGAACGCCCCCCGCCAGCAAATCATTACGGGTCAGCAACAAATGATGCGGCGTGATGGTGGCCGCCACCCGGTCATCCTGCGCCAGCACAAACTCGACCGCTGTTTGCGTGCTCACATGTTCGAGAACCACGCGCAGCGCCGGAAAATCAGCCAGCAGCGGCGTCAACTCCCGCTCGATGAACACCGCCTCGCGATCGAAAATATCAACATCCTCGTCCACCACCTCGCCATGCACCAGCAATGGCAAACCGATGCGCTCCATCATCTCCAACACGGGCCAGATTTTACGCACATCGCTCACGCCCCGGGCCGAATTGGTGGTGGCGCCGGCCGGATAGAGCTTGGCGGCAACAAAAACGCCTCGTTCCGCGCCCAGACGCAGCTCATCAGGCGACAGATCATCTGTCAGGTAGCAGGTCATCAGCGGCTGGAACGTGGCGTTTGGGGGCAAGGCCGCTAAAATGCGCCGCCGATACGCCAGTGCTGCGGCCATGGTCGTGATGGGAGGAACCAGGTTGGGCATGATGATGGCGCGGGCAAACACCGCAGCGCTAAAAGGCGCCACCGCTTGCAGAATGGCGCCATCCCGCAAATGCAGATGCCAGTCATCCGGCCGTCGCACTTTTATCTTCATGCCATCGCCCGCTGAGCCAAATAGGCGGCCAGCACCGTTGTGGCCGCTACAATATCTTCATCCCGGGCAAATTCCGCCGGATTGTGGCTGACGCCCGCGGGATTACGCACGAAAAGCATACTCACCGGGCCCAACGCCGCCAGATACATGGCGTCGTGCCCGGCCCGGCTGACCATAGGCCTGGCCGCCACCCCCAGGGCCTGACAGACGCGCGCCAGCGCATCCACGCGCTCCTGGGAAATGCGCTGCGGCTTCGATCGGGATGTGACTGAAATCGTCGCCCGAAGTCCCCGTTTTTGCGCAATCTCGGTCGTTGCCTGCTCGATCTGCTGCACCGTTTCCTGAATGCTGGCTTCGTCGATGCCGCGGATGTCTACGCCCAGCTCCGCCCGCCCCGGCACCACGTTCATGGCGTTGGGTTCGACATGCAATATCCCCACGGTTCCCACGACGCCTTGTTGCCTGCGGGCCATGGCCGCGCGTTCCACAGCCAGAATTATCTCGGCAGCGCCGACCAGGGCGTCCTGCCGCTGCTCCATGGGCGTCGAGCCGGAGTGCGAGGCCCGCCCCCGGAGTTCAATGCGCAAGCGGGTGGGCGCGGCAATGCCGGTAATCAGCCCCAGGGCCACATCGGCCTGAGCCAGTTCATCGCTCTGATCAATGTGCAGCTCGACGAACTCGTGAAACCATCCCCGCGGGCGTTGGATTTTGTGCAATGGCTGCGGCTGCAATCCCGCGCCTTTCATGGCGTCGAGCAGCGTCACGCCCTGCGCGTCCTGTAACGTGTGCAAGGCGGCTTCCGGCAAAAGCCCCGCCAGCATCTGGCTGCCCAAACACGCCACGCCAAAGCGGCTGGATTCTTCGGCGGCCAAGGCCAGCACGCCCAGGGGACGGCGTTCTTGCGTCATTTTATCATGCTCTCGAACGGCCCGCACTGCTTCTAACGCGGCCACAACGCCCAACATGCCGTCGAATCGCCCGCCGCGAGGCACGGTGTCGAGATGGGAGCCGCTGAGAATGGGAGGGACGCCGCCAGCCTGCGGCTCCAGCGCCAGCGCATTGCCCGCATCATCCACCGACACTGTCAGTCCCGCCTGTCGAGCGCGGCGGATAAACCAGGTGCGGGCCTGCTGTTCTGCGGGCGTATAGGCCAACCGCGTCACGCCGCCATCGGCTTCGGCGCCAATACGGGCCAACGCCGATAGATCAGCCAGCAACCGCTCAGCATTAATCGATATCATAGACCAAGATGTGGTATGAGCTTTTGTCAGGCGGATAACCTTCGCAATGAACGATAATGTACCACAGCTCGCCGGAGTGTGCCACATAAAGCATGTGGGACATTGTGACAAATCCTATAGTCCTATTCTTTTCTTTGACAACGTAAATAAAGAATGTTAGCATAGGCGGCATCTTTGGATCGACTGAAAAAAGATTGATCTCACGCAAAGTCACAAAGCCGCAAAGGAAAATGCCAGGATTTCGCCAAGAAAAATCGGCTGAAACCGCATCATTTTGCTGTTTTCTCTGCCACCGCTGTTGATTCCGGCCTTTTTTCAGGAGAGCTATCTTTGCAAATATGATACTCCGCCCTCTCTCATTACTCTGAGGAACGTTGTGGCCAAGCAGCGATTCAACCGGTTTTTCTACGATCATCTGCTGAATTTTCTCTTACCATTCATAGCAGTTTTGGTAGCTTTGCTGGTAGGAGCATTGATACTGTGGTTCCAGGGCGTTGATCCCTGGGAGGCCTACAAGGCGATGTTTTTCGGGGCTTTTGGCAGCAAGAATGGCCTGGCCGACACGCTGGTCAAGTCGACGCCGTTGATGCTGGTGGGGTTGGGGATTGCCATTGCTTTCAGGGGCGGGGTTATCAACATCGGCGCTGAAGGACAGCTTATCACCGGAGCGTTGTTCGTCACCTTTCTGGGCGTGACTTTCGGTCAAAAGTTGCCGGGCGTCGTGGGCGTCCTGTTGCTGCTGGCGGCGGGGGCGCTGATGGGGGGATTTTGGGGGGCGATTCCGGGATGGCTCAAGGCGCAATTGGGGGTGAATGAAATCCTTAGCACCATTATGATGAACGCCATCGCTATCCAGATCGGATATTATTTACTGCGCGGCCCCATGATCGATCCGGCCGAGCTGGCGGCGGGCACCAATATCCCCCACTCCGCCCGGCTACCCAAGAATCTCGACATGGCCCGATTCACCCATGTGGCCAAGGCGCTTGGCTTTACGGAACGGGCCAAGGACCTGGGCCTGGAGGGCTATATTGCGCAGCTTTATGGCGTTTTGGTGGAGCCCACGCGACTGCACATCGGCTTCTTGTTCGCCATTCTCATGGCTATTTTGGTGTATGTTTTTCTGTGGCGCACGACCATCGGCTATAAAATCCGGGCGGTGGGGTTGAATCGTCACGCCGCCCGCTACGCGGGCATCAATGTCAAACGAAACATGGTGCTTTCCATGACGCTCAGCGGCGCTTTTGCCGGACTGGCCGGTGCGGTGGAGATTCTGGGGCTGCATCACCGCATGTTCGAACCGACGTCGGTGTCGGCGGGCTATGGCTTCACCGGCATCGTGGCGGCGCTGTTCGGGGGATTGCATCCCCTGGGCATTATCCCCTCTTCCATTTTATTCGGGGGCTTGCTGGTGGGGGGCGACAAGATGCAGCGGGCCATGCAAATCCCGCAAGTGCTCATCACCGCGATTTTGGGGCTGATTGTTTTGTTTGTCGTGAGCACCGACTTTTTCAAACGAAAGCTGCAAACCCGTCGCGTGTCGGAGGAAGCTGAGACATTTTTCGAAAAAGAAACCGACGAGACTGAAAGCGTGGAGGCGTCAGCATGACTCAGGATCTCACACTGGCTGCGATTATCATCGGTATTCTGCACTCGGGCATCCGTCTGGCCACGCCCTATCTTTACGCCGGCATCGGCGAGATGTTCGGGCAGCGCGCGGGCGTGCTCAATCTGGGCGTGGATGGCATCATGCTGATGGGCGCTTTTTTGGGATTTTATGCGGTTTATCAGACCGGCAACGTGTGGATTGGCGTGGCGGCGGCGATGGCGGTCGGCATTTTTATGGGCCTGCTTATGGCGGTGGTCAGCATCACCTTTCAGGCTGAGCAGGGCATCAGCGGCATCGGTCTTTACATGTTCGGGTTGGGGCTATCCAGCCTGTTGTTCAAGACGATGCTGGGGACTGTGGAGGGCGTGCAGGGCTTCTCGGAACTGAAGTTCCAGATCACACAGAATTTCAGTCTTTATGATATTCCCCTCATCGGCCCGATTTTCTTCAATCACAGCGTGCTCACTTATGGCGCGTTCCTGCTGGTGCCCCTATCCGCTTTCATCCTCAATAAGACGACCTGGGGTCTGAAAATCAAGGCGGCCGGGCAGAATCCCGAGGCCGCCGATTCGCTGGGCGTCAATGTCACCACCGTGCGGTATGCGGCGGTCATTCTAGGTTCGGCGTTGGCGGGCCTGGCCGGGGCCTCCCTTTCCATTTCTCTACTCAACATCTTCCAGGAGAATATGACCAACGGCATGGGCTTTATCGCTGTGGCCCTGGTTTATTTCGGCAGTTGGCGGCCCTATGGCGTGCTGGCGGGCGCATTGCTGTTCAGCACCGTCAACGCCTTGCAACTTTGGGCGCAGGTGCTGAATCTGCCCATCCCTTCCGATGTGGCGGTGATGCTGCCCTATCTGCTGACGATCATCGCTCTGGCAATGCCTTTCCGCCGGGCCGCCCAACCCGCGGCCTTAACGCGACCCTTCACCCGAGGGGAAAACTGACCTTCCCACTTCATATTTGTTCCTCCATCACTCACATCAGGAGAAGAAGCCATGCAAAAACGTACATTGATACTGCTTTCCATCTTACTCATCGCAGCGCTGGCGCTGGTCGCTTGTGGCGGAAGCAAGGCCACCGAAGCGCCCAAGCCAGAGCCCACCAAAGCCGCAGAAGCCCAACCCGCGGCCACCGGAGCGCCCGCTCCCACCAAAGCGGCTGAAGAAAAGCCTGCCATGCCCGAAGGCGAGAAGTTCCGCGTGGCCGTGGTTCTGCCCAGCACTGTCTCGGATCTTGCCTGGAGCCAGGCGCTCATTGACTCGCTGAAACGGATTCAGGAGAAGATGGGCGGCGAAGACAAGATGGAAATCGCCTACACCGAGAATATGTGGAATGTGACCGATGCGGCCTCTGCGATTCGTGATTACGCGGACAATGGCTATGATCTCATCATTGTCCATGGCACGCAATATGGCACCTCATTGTTCGAGATTGCGCCTGATTTCCCCGACACCAGCTTTGCCTGGGGCACGGCCACCGACACCGGCAAGGATAAAGGCATCAATAATATCTTTGCCTATGAAGCCCGAGCCGAACAGGGAGGCTTTGTGCTGGGCGTTCTGGCCGCCGAACTGAGCAAGTCGGGCGTGTTGGGCGTGGTGGGGCCGGTAGAGGCGGGTGACGCCAAACTGTACATCGACGGCTTCGAGGCTGGCGCAAAATACGACAAACCCGACATGAAGGTCAACATCAGCTATACCGGCTCTTTTGGCGACACCGCATTGGCGGCCGAGGCGGCCAACACCCACATTTCGGCAGGCGCGGATGTGCTCACCGGCTCGGCCCAGCAGGTTGTGGGGGCCATTGGCGTTGCCAAGGAAAAGGGCGTGTTGTGGATCGGCACACAGTCGGATCAAAGCTCTTTGGCGCCGGATATTGTTGTTGCTTCGCAGATCTATAATTGGGATGGCCCTTTCCAGGATATGATAGCCAAGCATCAGGCGGGCGTGATGGGCGGCGAAGCCTACGCGCTGACCCTGAAGAATGGCGGATTGGTAATGAAATACGCCGATTTTGCCGACAAGGATGCCGTGGCCAAGGCTGAAAAGGTCAAAGAAATGATTATCAGCGGCGAGCTGAATGTGATGGACGCTATTGAAGGCAAAGCTGTGCCGGGCATGGAAGAGGGCAAGGGAGAGGGAAGCGCTGGCGAGGCGGCCGCCTTTGCATATCCGGCCAGCATCGAGCCTGTGAAAGTGGCCATTGTTATGCCCAGCACCATCTCCGACCTGGCCTGGAGCCAATCGCTGTATGGCGCCATGAAAGATTTGCAAGATCATTACGGCAAGGATGTCATCGATTTCGTTTACACCGAGAATATGTGGAATGTGACCGATGCAGCCTCGGCGTTACGCGACTATGCAGATGCTGGCTATGACATTGTCATTGCCCAT
>JALSPL010000451.1 GCA_026985975.1 Anaerolineae bacterium
GCTGAATCATTCCCTGCTTGCTCATTGGCCTCATCTCTGATAATCTTAACCAACAGCATCTCGGGCTGTCTCATTCATAAAACAATCATGTAACATCACACTCAAGATTCACTCCCCATGGAGGCGCCTCATGCGCGTGGTGGCCATCATCCTGGCTGGCGGCGAAGGATCGCGGCTGACGGTGCTTTCGGAGCACCGGGCCAAACCCTCAGTGCCTTTCGCCGGGAAATATCGCATTATCGACTTCACAATCTCCAATTGCGTCAATTCTCAAATCTATGACGTCGCCGTTCTCACCCAGTACCGGCCTCATTCCCTGAATGAACATATCGGCATTGGCAAACCGTGGGACCTGGACCGCATCCATGGCGGCATCCGTTTGCTGCAACCCTATCGGGCACGGGGGGAGCAGGGCTGGTATGAGGGCACAGCCGACGCCGTCTACCAAAATCTGGATTATCTGGATAACAAGGACGCGGACGCCGCACTGATTCTTTCCGGCGATCACATCTACAAGATGGATTACCGAAAAATGATCGCATTTCATCAGCGGAAAGGAGCGGAATTGACAGTGGCGGTCATGAACGTGCCCCTGGAGGAAACCGATCGCTTCGGCATCATGACCACGAACAAAAACAGCCGGGTCATCGAGTTTCACGAGAAGCCAAAAAACAGAGACAAGGGCACGCTGGCCAGCATGGGCATCTATCTCTTCAACATCGATATCCTCAAACAAAGCCTGGTCGAACTGCGCCCCCGGCATCACGATCTTGATTTTGGCAAACACGTCATTCCGCACATCATCAAGAGAGAAAAGGTGTACGCCTACCAATTCGATGGTTACTGGGTGGACGTGGGCACCATCGACGCCTATTGGCGCACATCGCTGGAGCTATGTGAGCTCAATCACCCCCTGGACCTGTGGGATGCGAAGATGCAAATCCGCACGCGCAGCCAGGAGCGCCCGCCTGTCAAGACCAGCGTCTCGGGTAAAGTCACCCGTTCCCTGGTCAGCAACGGCTGCACCATCCAGGGGACAGTCGTCCATTCCGTTCTCTCTCCGGGCGTTTTCGTCTCGCCCGGGGCGGTGGTGCGCGAATCGGTGATCATGAATGACACTTTTATCGGCCCGGGTGCGGTGCTCGATAAAGTGGTTGTCGATAAACAGGTGGTGGTCAGCGCCGGCGTTCATCTCGGAGATGGCGACGATCTCACCATCCCTAACGCCGAGATGCCCGACAAGCTCAACACCGGCATTACGGTGGTGGGCAAGGGCGCATACATCCCCGCTAAGGTGCGCATTGGCCGCAATGTGCTCATCGATGCCGACGTCAGCGAAGATGTGTTCGAAAATGTTCCGGAAGTGCCTTCTGGCGCCTCGGTGCACCGGGATGGCATCCTGTCGCCCCCGCCAGACGAACCCGTTCTTTCACCTGCCTCTCAAACAACTCAGTCATTGAAGGAGGCGTCCGCATGAATAACGTCATTGCCATGATCCTGGCGGGCGGCGCAGGCCCGGGCCTGGCCGTGCTCACCGCCCGCAGGCCGGAATCCGCCACCCCTTTTGCAGGCAAGTATCGCGTCATCGATTTCCCGCTCTCCAACTGCGTCAATTCCGAAATATACAATGTGGCGGTGCTCACCCAATACATGCCCCGGCCCCTCAATGAGCATATTCGCTCGGGCAAGCCCTGGGATCTGGATCGATCCAGCGGCGGCGTGCGGCTGTTGCAGCCCTACCAAACCCATCCGCATGAAGAGGGCGTTTGGGAGAAAGGATCCGCCGACGCCCTGCGCTTTAATCTGGATGTGGTGGCGGAAAGCGGCGCCAGCGATGTGCTGGTGCTGTCGGGCAATCATATTTACAAGATGAACTATCAGCATCTCATCGAGTTTCACCGCAGCCACAAGGCCGATGTGACGATTGCAGTGCGCCCGGTTAGTCCGCACCAGACCTATCGCTACGGCATGGTCGCCACCGACAGCGAAGGACGCATCCTCCGATTCGAGGAGAAGCCGCGCCGCACCCGCTCCAACCTGGCCAGCATGGGCATTTACGTCTTCAATGCTGATCTGTTGGGCGATTGGCTGCGGGGGCCGGGCAAGAATTCTCATGATCTGGGAGGCGAGGTGCTCCCGCGGCTGGTGAAACAGAAGCGGGTTTACGCCTATGAGTTCGAGGGCTATTGGGCCAATGTGGGCGCAGCGCCCGCCTATTACGAAGCCAATATGGCGCTGCTGGCCGACATCCCCGCCCTGGACCTGAACGATCCGCACTGGACCATCCACACGCACTCGGAACAATATCCGCCGGTGCTGTTCAGCGAAGAGGCGCAGGCCCGCATGAATCTGCTCAGCGATGGCGCCCGCATTCTGGGGCAAGTCACCCGTTCGGTCATCGGGCCGGGCGTGATCATCGAGCCGGGCGCGGTGGTGACCGACAGTATCATCATGAATGATACAGTCATCAAAAGCGGCGCAGCGGTGGACCGGGCGATTTTGGACCGAGATGTCGTCGTGGGAGCCAACGCCCGGGTGGGCGTGGGTGAAGACAACATTCCCAACCCCGTCATGCCGGACATCCTCAACACCGGCATCACCCTGGTGGGGCAAAAAAGCCGCATTCCCGAGGACGCCAGACTGGGCCGCAATGTGGTCATCGGCGTCGACGTCAGCGAAGCTGACTTCCCGGGCCAGGATGTTCCTTCCGGCGCCGGCATTGGCTGGCCGGAACGCACAGCATGAGCGGAAACGCTCCCAAAACTCCCCCACTCCCCCACATCTATCATGTCCGATAAGCCAACGCCTTCTCCCACACCGGAAGATTTCGTCCATCTTCACGTCCACAGCCAATACTCCCTGCTCGATGGCTTGAGTAAAATCGATGATCTCATCGCCCGCGCTCAGGAGATGGGCCAGCCAGCAGTAGCGCTGACAGACCACGGCAACATGCACGGGGCCATCGATTTCTTCAGGGCGGCCAAAGCCGCGGGCGTCAAGCCCATCATCGGGGTCGAGGCCTATATGACCCGTTGGGGCCGCCCGATGACGGGCCGGGACCCGCAAAAAGACAAGAACAGGCATCACATCCTGCTGCTGGCCCAAAACCAGACCGGCTACCTCAACATCCTCAAGCTTATCTCCGAGGCCAACACCCGCGGCTACTATTACAAACCGCGCTTCGACGCCGACCTCCTGGCAAAATACAATGAGGGCATTATCACCACCACCGGCTGTCTGGCGGGGGAGATTCCCACTTATCTCAGCGATGAAAACGGCCCGCCCGATGAGAAGCTGGCCGAGGAGCGCCTGCGCTGGTATCTGGATGTGTTCGGGCGGGAGCGATTCTTTGTGGAGCTTCAGGCCCACGACATCCCCCATCTGCATCGGGTGAACAAAAAACTGATGGCGTTGGCGAAGAAATATGATCTGGAGATGATCGTCACCAACGACGTGCATTACGTGCGGGCCGAGGACGCCTCCGCCCACGACATCCTGCTCTGCGTGCAGACCGGCTCGATGCTGGATGATGAAAACCGGATGCGCATGTCGGACGGCGGCTACTATCTCAAATCGCGGGCGGAGCTGGAGGCCGCCTTCCGCCCCCACATCGATCTGCCCGAGTGCGCCTTCACCAACACCGTCAAGGTGGCGGAGATGTGCAATGTGGATCTCTCCACCACCGGCTATCATTTGCCCGTCTATCAAGTGCCCGAGGGCTTCGAGAACGATGAGGTCTATCTGCGCTATCTCACCGAAAAAGGGCTGCGCGAGCGTTATGGCGATCGAGCGGATGATCCTGAAATTCAGGCCCGCAAGGAGCACGAGCTCAAAATCATCCACGATATGGGCTTCGACACCTACTATCTCATCGTGTGGGATCTGTGCGAATACGCCAAAAGCCGCAACATCTGGTGGAATGTGCGCGGCTCGGGCGCCGGTTCGGTGGTGGCCTACGCCATCGGCATCACCAACCTGGACCCCCTGCCCAACAATCTGATTTTCGAGCGCTTCCTCAACCCGGGCCGCGTCTCTATGCCCGACTTCGATCTCGACTATCCCGATGACCAGCGGGATCAGATGATCGAATACACCATCCAGAAATATGGGGATGATCAGGTGGCGCAGATCGTGGTGTTTGGCACCATGAAGGCCCGGGCCAGCGTGCGCGATGTCGCCCGGGTGATGAACATTCCCCTGGATGAAGTGGACAAAATCGCCAAGATGATTCCCGCCGGGCCCAAAGTCACCCTGGATAAATCGCTGGAGGAAGTCAACGAGCTGAAAGAGCTCTACAAAAAAGACAAAAAGGTTCGAAAGCTGCTGGATAACGCCCGCAAACTGGAGGGCGTGGCCCGGCACATCAGCATTCACCCCGCCGCGGTCATCATCGCGGACAAGCCTCTGGTGAATTACACGCCCTTGTTGCGGGCTCCCAGCAAGGCTGTGCGAGACTACATCACCCAGTTCACCTACCCGGTGCTGGAGAGCCTGGGTCTGCTGAAGATGGACTTTCTGGGGCTCTCCACCCTCACCATCATGCGGGTGGCGTCCCGGCTCATCGCAGAGCGGCACGGCGTCAAATTCACCCTGAACAACATCCCCACCGACGATCCCCGTTCTTATGAACTGCTGGCCTCGGGCGATGTGACCGGCGTGTTTCAGGTGGAATCGGAGGGAATGCGGGGCACGCTGCGCAGCATGAAGCCCAGCAAATTCGAGCACATCGTGGCCACCATCTCCCTCTACCGGCCCGGCCCCATGCAATACATCCCCTTGTACATCGACCGCATGCACGGGCGCAAGCCGGTGGCATACAAGCACCCCATGCTGGAACCCATCCTGGCGGAGACCTACGGCATCATCGTCTACCAGGAGCAAATCATCCAGATTGCTTCGCAACTGGCGGGCTACACGCCGGGCGAGGCGGATCTGATGCGGCGGGCCGTGGCCAAGAAAAAAGAAAAGGAGATGGCCAAACACAAGGTCAAATTCCTGGAAGGCGCGGTGGAAAACGGCATCCCCTGGAGCACGGCGGAAGAGATCTATGACGATATCGTCTACTTCGCCAACTATGGCTTCAACAAATGTTTGCCGGGCGATGTGGAAGTGCTGGATGCTGACACCGGCAGGTTGATGCGCATCGAAGACCTTTATCAGCAGCGAACAGAACTCACCCGCACCCTCAGTTGCGACACCGACGCCCTGAAATTGCAGGCCCGGCCCGTTGCTCAGGTGATGAACAATGGCGTCAAGCCGGTGTACCGCCTGACGACGGCCACCGGGCGCACCATCGAGGCCACGGCCAATCATCCCTTTTACACCTTCGACGGCTGGCGCTTGCTGGAAGACCTCCAGCCCGGACAGCTCATCGCCACCCCGCGACGCATCCCAGTGCAGGGGAAAAAGCAGTGGCCCGATCATCAGGTCATTGCGCTGGGACATTTACTGGCCGAAGGCAATCTGCGCCATCCCTCATCTGTTTATTTCTACACGCAAGATGAAGCGCAATTGCGAGATTATTGCAGCGCTGCCGAGCAGTTCGCCAATACCCAATGCAGCATCTCTCTGCACAAGGGCGCGCATTCGGTTTACGCCAAACGCATCCGGAGGGGGCAGGAAGCGGGGATTGTCAGTTGGGCCAAAGCCATTGGCGTCTGGGGCCAGAATGCCCGCGAGAAACACATCCCCGCCCCGGTCTTCGAGCTGACCAATCGCCAGATAGCCCTGCTCATCAGCCGCATGTGGGAGGGAGACGGCCACATCAACGCGCAGGGGCGCAGCCTGTTCTACGCCACCTCCTCGCAGAAGATGGCCCGTCAGCTTCAGCATCTGTTGCTGCGCTTCGGCGTCATCAGCCGCGTACGCACAGTGACTTTCCCCTACAAGGAGGGACGCACAGGCTATCAGGTTTTCGTCACGGGCGATGAGAACATCAGCGTTTTTGCCGCGCAAATCGGCGTCTATTTTGTCAGTCCCGCCCATCGCGAGGCGTTGCAGGCATTGCTGGGGGCGACAGAGCCGCATCAGAGCAGCAAAGACGTTGTTCCCGTCGCAGTCAAGAAACTGGTTCGCGAAGCGAAGGCGCGCTCTGGCCTGAGCTGGACGCAGATCAACCGGCAAAGCGGCGTGGCGCAACGGGAATTTTACCCGACCAACAATCCGGGCAAATCCGGTTTCCGCCGCCAAACCATCCAGCGCCTGGCCGATTTCTTCAGCGACGAGTCGTTACAGCGCTACGCCCAAAGCGATATTTATTGGGACAAAATCATCAGCATCGAATACGCTGGAGAAAAACAGACTTACGATCTGGAAGTGCCCGAGACGCACAATTTCGTCGCCAACGACATCCTGGTGCACAACAGTCATGCCGCCGACTACGCGGTCATCACCGTGCAGACGGCCTATCTCAAGGCCTATTATCCGGTGGAATATATGGCGGCGCTGCTCACCGTCGAGCTGGACAATCTGGAGAAGGTGACCAATTTCATCAACGAATGCCGTCACATGGGCATCGAGGTGCTGCCGCCCGACATCAACCAGTCGGGCCTGGGCTTCTCCATCGAGGAATATCCGGACGCCGGGGAGGTGAAGACTTTTGGCCGGGTGCGATTCGACTTCCGGGTGCCCAGGGGATCCGCCATTCGCTTTGGTCTGGCGGCCATCAAGAATGTGGGCGAAGGTCCGGTGCAGGAGATCTTGCGAGCGAGAGAGGAGGGCGGGCTTTTTGACTCCCCCGCCGATTTCTGCGAACGCGTCGATCTGCGCAAGGTCAATCGCCGCTCACTGGAATCTTTGATCAAGGTGGGAGCCATGGACGCCTGGGGCGAGCGCGAGCAATTGCTGGCCGCCATCGACCAGATGCAGGCCCTCTCCAAGAGCATCTGGGAGGCCAAAGACGTCGGCCAGGGCAGCCTGTTCGATATGTTTGGCGAGATGGACATGGGCGTTTCCAATCACAACGATCTCAAACTGCCGTTATCCTACAAAAACGTTTCGCAAAAAGAGAAACTGGCGTGGGAGAAAGAATTGCTGGGAGTCTACGTCTCCTCACATCCCCTGTTGGAGCTTTCCATCAACTACCAGCACGCTATCTCGGCCACTTGCACCGACATCACAGTGGATAAACGGGGACGTTCGGTCTCGCTTCTGGGCATGATCGCCAGCATCCGCACCATTACCACCAAGAAGGGCGACCGCATGGCCTTTGTCACGCTGGAGGACATGAACGGCGCCTGCGACGTCACGGTTTTTCCAAAGACCTATGAGAAGACCAAGGCGCTGCTGTATGAAGGCCGTATCGTACTGGTGCGGGGCAAGGTGGATGTGCGGAATGACAAAGCGGGCGTCATTGCCGATGTCATCACCGATGAACTACCGGTGCGAGCCGACAGCATTGACAAATCTGCAACGCTGAAAGAACCTCAGCCTGATTACACCGCTATGAATGAGCCGACCGGCGACTTCATCCCGAATGACGAAGATGCAGATCTTGGCCTGGACGCCCAGGAAATTGTCTGGACGCCCACTTACGAGCAGTCAACGCCGTCATCCGAATCGGCGACGCCTTCTTCAGCTCACGGCAACAGCCCTGAAAACGGCCTTGCGGCAGCGCCGCCAGCAAAAGCGTCCCGCCGCCGAACCCTGCACATCCGCTTTTCGCTGACAGAAGACGCCCGGCTGGACGCCCAACGCATGGATGAAGCGCTGACGTTGCTGGCCGACTTTTCCGGCGACGATCACTTCACCCTCACCATCTTCGACGCCCATGACGAAATCCGCATCAACTTTCCCGAACGCAAGACCCGTTACTGCCCGGACCTGGTGGCCGCGCTGCAGCGCCTGTTGGGGAAAAATTGCCTGACCGTGGAGCGTCACTGATCGGAAATGCGCTATGCGCCAGTCGGACGACCAAAATGTAACCAAACGCCTCATATGACCCAATCATGGCTCCGCTGAAAAAAGGTTATTTTACCACAGAGACACGGAGAACACGGAGAAAATCATGGCAGTTCACAGAGAAAAGACATCCGAACCTCCACCTTTTTCTTCCTCCGCGCCCTCAGCGCCTCCGTGGTGAGGCTTTTTTCAGGTGACCCAATCATTCACCCCGCGATTATGTTCTCTCTCACTCCCAGCGACATC
>JALSPL010000452.1 GCA_026985975.1 Anaerolineae bacterium
GGGCCGCTGCCCAGGGGCAGGGTCTCTTCATCCTGCACGCCCGACTGCCGGGCAAAAGTCACATCCAGGGCGATGGCGAGATCGGGGCGGCGGGCGAAAGTTGCGGTCTGGGCTCCCAGGCCATTGTACTCCTCCCCCACGCTGGCTACGGCGATGACATCGCAGGAATGTGAGACGCTTTGCAGGGCGTCCAGCGTCGCCAGGATGGTGGTCACCAGCAGGCGGTCATCCAGGGCTTTGGATGCGACCCGGTCGCCCAAGAGCTCCTGGAAGGGGCCGTCCAGCAAGGCGGTGTCGCCGACCTGCACCAGCTCGGCCACCTGGCTTGCCTCCAGGCCCAGATCGATGACCAGCTCGGTCAGTTTGGGCATTTGTTGCCGGTGTTTTTCCGTTTGCAGGTGCGGCGGCAGGTCGCCGATGACGCCGGGCAGCGGGCGTTGGCCCATGACCGTCACCTGGGCTCCCACCAGCACCCGGGGGTCATAGCCGTTTTCGACAAAGCGCAAAAAAGCGCCGTCGGTGGCGCTGACTGTGAGGTGAATTTCATCCAGATGGGCCATGAGCATGACCGCAGGCCTGGGCTCGGGCCCCGCGCCCCGCTTGAGCCCGATGACGTTGCCCACCGCGTCGATGGTCACATCGTGGCAGAGGGGCTGCATCAGTTGGGCGACCAGCTTCGCTGCTTCGTCCTCGCCGCCCGACGGCCCTCGGGCCTGGGTTAGTTGTTTGAGGGTAGATTTGATATTCATACGCTTGGGAAGGGTGCGGAATATTGGCTGACAATTGATGATCAAAGATTAATGATTGATGATTTGATTACAGCTACAATGGTTTCTTTAATCATGAATCATTGATCATTTATCTTCCACCAGCGCCCGCAGGTCGTCGATGATCCAGTCGGGGCGGGGATGGTAGGCTTCGGCCTGGGCGCGGCTGGCGATGCCGGTGAGTACGCAAATGGTCTTCAGGCCCGCCCGATGCCCGCCCAGGATGTCGGTCTCCAGGCGGTCGCCCAGCATCACCGTATCCTCGGGCGCAGCGCCCAGGATGTCGAGCGCCTGCCGGAAGATGCCTGTTTCGGGCTTGCCGATGACCACGGGCTTCTGCTCGGTGGCCGCCTCCAGAAAGGCCTGAATGGACCCGGCTCCGGGCACGATGCCGCGCTCGGAGGGAAAGGTGGGATCGGGGTTGGTTTGAATCCAGGGTGCGCCGGCGCGGATGGCCAGGGTGGCCTCGGCCATGCGGGCGTAGGTGGCGTCGGTGTCCATGGCCGAAATCACCAGATCGGCCTCCTCGGCCCGCTGCACCAGCTCATACCCCGCCTCCTGCATGGCTAAGCGGATGCCGTTGCCGCCGATGATGATGGCCCGGCGGGGCGGGGGATATTTCTCTTTGACATAACGAGCGGTGGCCAACGCCGAAGTGAAGATGGCGTCCGCGTTCACGCTGATGCCCATCTCGCCCAGACGTTGGACGTATTCGGCGGGCGTGCGGGTGGCGTTGTTGGTGAGGAAGAGAAAGGGAATGCCCTCATCCTGCAGGGCGTTGATGAATTCCGTGGCCGCGGGCAGCGGGCGTTTGCCATGGTACAGCACGCCGTCCATGTCGATGAGCCAGGCTTTGAGGGAGGAGAAAGGGGCTTGGAGGGGCATGGCGAATGAAAAATGGAGAGTGGGGACTATTGGGAGTTTTCTTGTGGCAAGTCAGCTTCGGCCAGATCGTTTTCCACGTCTCGGGCCGCGGTGGCGATGGCCCAGGCCACCACGAACCAACTGACGCCGCCGATGAGCAGGGCCATGAGGATGCTGAGCGCGTTCATGGGGATGTTGCCGCGAAAGATGCCGATGAT
>JALSPL010000453.1 GCA_026985975.1 Anaerolineae bacterium
AGCCTCTGTGGCGTTAGGCGGCAATAGTACTGTGCCCGGAGCGATAGCGTTTACCCGCACGCTTGGGGCCAGTTCCGCGGCCATCACCCGGGTCAAGGCCACCAGGCCCGCTTTACTGGCGGCATGATGTGCATAGCCTGGCCATGTCTGGTATGCAGAATGGTCGGTAATGTTCAAGATCACGCCTTCGCCCTGCGCCAGCATGTGCGGCGCGACCGCCTGTGCGCAAAGAAAAGGTCCGGTCAGATTCACATCGATGGCCGCACGCCATTCTTCGTAGCTAATCTCCGTAAAGGGCGATTTTAGCCAGATAGACGCGTTGTTGATTAGCACATCCAACCGCCCGAAATGCGCCACGATCTGTTCTACTACGGTTTTGGGTTCGGCGGAATGCAGTACATTCATGGGCAGGGCCAGCACCTGCACCCCCAACGCCTGGATATCGGCCTGGGTCTTTCGCCAGGGTTCGGCGTCATCAAGATAGGTGAATGCGATATTTGCACCGCGTCGGGCCAGATGTAGGGCAACAACCCGCCCCACTCGTTGCGCGGCGCCGGTGATCAAAATGACTCGATGCTCGATATTCATGCAAACTCCTTTTGTAGTCCGGATCGTCGCATCAACGCCCGCGCCGCACGTCTGCATTCCGTTAGCAGCGCCAATTCATCTAGCATAACGACGCGCCCTGCATCCAACAGAATGCGCCCATCCACGATGACTGTATGCACATCTGGGCCGTTACAATTGTAGACGATGGCGCTGGCGGGATGATGCACCGGCATGATGCGAGGCGTGTTCAGATCGATGATGGTGAGATCAGCCTTGAAGCCAGGACGCAACTGCCCGATGTCTGAGCGATTCATCACCCGGGCCCCCGCCGTTGTGGCCATGCGCAGGATATTGGCGGGCAGCAGCGCAGTGGCGTCACCACTGCCTACCTTTGCCAGCAGAATCGCTATCTTCATCGTTTCCAACAAATCCTGAGAATTATGCGAGGCTGCTCCATCCGTACCCAGAGCCACGGCAATCCCTTTTTGCAGAATCGCAGGAACCGGCGCAATGCCTGAGGCCAGATACATGTTGCTAGTAGGGCAATGCACCACGGTCGCATCAGCTGCGGCCATAAGATCGATTTCAGCTTCGCTGACATACACGCAATGCACCAATTGCATATCGGGCCCCAGCGCTTCCAGGCTGGCCAGCCATTCAATGTGTCGCAAGCCGTTTCGTTGCCGCATCAGCTCGATTTCGGTCTGGGCCTCGGCCACATGAATATGGGTGGGAAGCCCCCGGCTGCGGGCCCACGCTACGGTGCGGCGCATGGTGGCGTCTGAACAGCGCCAGGGAGCCATGGGGCCGTTGGCCACAGTGATGCGCCCCTCGCCAGCGCCTTGCCAGCGCCGGTGCAGCCGCGTCAGCTCTGCCAGGATGGCGTCAGGCTTTTCTGCACCGTCCCCCATATCCACCCAGGCCCGGGCCAATTGAAAACGCAGCCCCAATTGCTCCGCCGCAGCCAGCGCCGCGTCAGCGAATGTGGGAGATGGCAATTTATGATGCTGGGCCACCGCCGTAACGCCGCTTTTCAGATTCTCCACCAGCCCTAGCAGACTGGCCAGACGCATATCTTCTGGCGTCATCGCCGCTTGCAAAGGCCACATCACCTCCTGTAGCCATTGTAACAAGGACTTGTCATCGCCCAGGCCGCGCATAAATGTTTGGGATAGATGTGTGTGTGCATTGACCAGACCGGGCAGCACTGCCATATTTTTGGCGTCGATAATGCGAGATGCTTTCGTGCGCATGACTTTTGGCGGTGCGTCCGGCCCCAACGCTGAAATCTTGTCATCAGTCAGCAGCACCCATCCTGGCCAATGAACTGTCCCCGCCAGATCCATAGTGATGACAGCGCCGTTTTCAATGAGGATTGTTGTCATAATCGTATCATCAGCGCAAAGGGCCGTTCGATGAGTTGCTTCACTTGTTGTAAGAACTGGGCCGCGGGGCCCCCATCTATCAGACGATGGTCGAAACTCAGACTCAAAGTCATCATCTTACGAAAAGCCAGTCCGCCTGCTTGCTCGACAGGGCGGGAAATGATGCGTCCTACGCCCAAAATGGCTGCCTGAGGCTGGTTGATGATGGGGGTGAACCCATCGATCTCATACATGCCCAGGTTAGTGAGCGTGAATGTAGCAGCGCTAAAATCATCGGGGGGGCTTTCTCCTGCCTGCGCCCGAGCGATGAGCGCATCCATCGTTTGCTGGATGGCAGAAATATCGAGCTGATCTGCGTTGTGAATCACCGGCGTAACCAATCCCCGCTTCGTGTCCACTGCCATTGCGATGTTGATAGCTTCGTAGACGCGGATTTCATCATCCAGTAGACAGGCGTTGAGCGCAGGACGCTCCCGCAGGACCCGGGCCAGGATAGCGATGAGCAGGGCATTGTAGGAGATTTTGCTTGCGTTTGCCCGTTCTAGATTGATCTGCGTCCGCGCCGCTACCAGTGATGTTGCATCTGCTTCGGTGTGCAAAGTCACGTGCGGGGCGGAAGATACACTTTCGCGCATACGTCGGGCAATGACTGCGCGCACACCTGTTAGTGGCGTGATGCTGGCGTAGCGCGGGCGAGGCGCTGATGATGCTTGATCAGATGCAGACGCAGCCGCCAGCGCCCGTCGCGCCGCAGCCAGCACATCCGCGCGCATGATGCGCCCGCGCGGACCGCTGCCCGGAACATGCGTCAAATCCAGGCCCAGATCTGATGCCAGATTTCTGGCCAGGGGCGATGCCTGCGGCTTGCGTTCTGGCGATGCAGAAGGTGATTGAGTCACGCTTGTTGCGTCCACCACGTCCTGCAACTGCACTCTGCCATCTGGCCCCCGTCCTGCCAGTTGTCGCCAATCCACCCCCAGTTCCCGGGCCCGACTTTTGGCGGCAGGCGTCGCCAGGGGCGTCTTTGCTTGAGGCTGACCTTCTTGCAGCAGCAACGCTACTGATTCGCCGCAAGCCACGGTCGCGCCTGCCGGAGCCAGGATTTCAGCCAAAATGCCATCGGCAGGCGATTCATAGTCCATCACAGCCTTTTCGCTTTCGAAGATGAACAGAATTTCGCCTGCGTGTACGCGTTCGCCCGGCTGTTTGCGCCATTCGACTACCACGCCTTCGGTCATGGTCAAGCCCAGTTTGGGCATCAAGATTTCCATAGCGTTCATCCTGACAAATACTTACTCAGATTCACAGATGGATAGGCAACTCGATCGCCGTACTCTCGGCGCTCGCGTTTATAAGTGGCGTCGACGCCTAGCTTGGGACCGACCCCGCGCTCATGGGCTACCGGGTCCATCTCATGCCCTTGTGCGTCAGACACGATGAAAACATCCCGCGTCCAATCTACCCGATGGGTCAAGGCCCAGTGAATGTCGGCGGGATCATAGATATCGATATCCATATCCACCACAATCACATTGCGGATATTGATGTGCGCCGTCATAGCGGCCATTGCCAGATTTTTGGGCTGACCGGGATTGTCGCGTTCAATCTGGATAATAGCCAGAAAGCCGTTGCCATATGGCGGAATGTGGACATGGGCCTGGGGATTGAGATGACGTACAAAACGCCGCAGTAAAGGCTCGCGCGGCAACACATTGCCCAGATAGATATGTTCATACCAGCCGGGAATAATGGTTTGAAAGATGGGATTATCGCACCAGTTGATGGCGGTAACCTCGAAGGTTGGGCTGTTCCATAGTTCGCCGTAGTAACCATGAAACTCGGCCAGCGGGCCTTCATACTGGCGTTGGGCAGGGTGAACAAAGCCCTCGATGACGATTTCGGCGGATGCGGGAATGTCCACATCTACGGTGACGCCGGACGTCACCGGCACGCCAGCGCCGCGAATAGCCCCGGCAACCGTCAGCTCATCGACTTCGGTTTTCACGCCCGCTGCAATCATAATAGCCGGGTCCAGACCGATGGCAATGGCGATAGGAAAGGGGGCGTCGGGCTGTGGACGGCTAGCCATGAACCGCCGCACATGTCGCCACTCGTTGACATTAAACCCAAACAGCCGCGGCCCCATGCGCAGCATGCGATTATAGGAGAGGTTACCCCGTCCACTCACCGGATCTTTGCTAATAATGACGCCGCCAGTAATGAATGCACCGCCATCACCTCGGGAATGGGTGGGCAAGGGTAGATGCATGGCGTCGGCATCTTCGTTGGTGTGGATGTGGTCTTGCCACGCCGCGGTTTGCTGTCGCACAGGCGGGATTCCATTGGCGGGATCAAGCACCCGTTCCATTACTGAGATGACCTCATCTTCGGCGCAGCCCAGGGCCAGGGCTGCAGTAGTGGGATCGGTGATGGCATTGGTGAAGATGGGCCAGTCGCTGCCCCGCGCATTTTGGAAAAGAGGAGCGGGCCCGCGGACGCGGGCCAGCGTGGCGGCCACATCGGCCAGTTCATGGGTTAAGCTCACTTCGGTATTGATGCGGGCCAGACGGCCACGGGATTCGAGCACCTGGAGATAGCTGCGGAGATCGTGGATAGGAGACATGAAATTATGCGTGGGAAAATAAAGCGTGGGGTGAAAGAGAGTCGTAACGACGAGAAACAAAGCGCCCGCGACCCGCCTTAGCCAAAAATTCACCGTCCTGCACTATGATTTCGCCCCGGTTAATGGTAACACGCGGCCATCCCTGCAATTCGAGGCCCTCGAAGGGCGTCCAATCCACATTTTCGTGCAAAAAGTCGGTGGAGAGCGTGACCCGACGCTCGGGATCGAAAATAACCAGGTCCGCATCGTAGCCGATGGCAATATCCCCTTTGCGATTCAATCCGGCCAGACGGGCCGGGGCTGCGCTGCATAGTTCCACCCAGCGATTGAGGGAGAAAACACCCCGCACCACGCCCTGATACACGCCTGCCAGCCTCATCTCAATGGCGGGAACGCCGCCCGGGATTTTGCTGAAATCATCCTGACCGCGGGCTTTCTGCGCCCGGGTGAAGGGACAATGATCTGTAGTGACCAGTTGTAGATCGTTGCGGGCCAACGCTAGCCACAAAGCATCCTGATCCTTCTGTGGTCGCAGCGGCGGCGCACACACTGGCAACGTTCCCTCCACGCCTGGCGTATCATAAGCGTCTTCTGTGAGAAAGAGGTATTGGGGACAGGTCTCGCCGCTGATGGGCCAGCCCGCGGCCCGCGCCGCGCTGATGCGTTCTACAACTGAATGGCACGAAACATGGAAAATGTGCAACGGAGTTTTTATGTAATTGGCTATATCAATGGCCCTGCCCGCGGCTTCTCCCTCCAGGGCAGCGGGGCGGCTACGGGGATGCCAGTGGGGTGAGGTGCGGCCAGCCGCCAAGTTGCGGCGAACAAGAGTAGTGATTACGTCCCAATTTTCTGCGTGGATAACTGGCCAGCCCCCGGCATCCCGCACAGCTTCCATGGCCTGCATCAATTGACCATCGTACAATCGAAAATCGTAGGCCATGTAGAGCTTGAAGCTGCCGCATCCCATATTGTACGCCGCGGGCGCCTCATCCAGTCGGGACATTTGCGCCGGGCCCAGAGTCATGTGCAACCCATAGTCGATGACGACGCGCGGATCAGCTTCTGCTCGGCGTTTGGCCAGGGCTTGCAACAGGGACTCGTCTGGCTCAGGCTCCACGAAATCAATAATGGCGGTCGTGCCGCCGAAGGCAGCGGCTCGGGTGCCGGTGAAGAAATCATCGGCCGAAATCAGATCTTCGCCCAGGGGCATTTGCATGTGCACATGGATATCTACGCCACCAGGGATGACATAGCACCCGCGAGCATCCAGTTCTAGAGCGCCGTGCAAATCGTCGGCAATGGCGGCAATGCGCCCTTCTCGAACGCCAATATCCGCGGCATATCTGGCGGATGCGGTAACGACAAGGCCGTTTTTGATGACAAGGTCATAGGTCATGACTGATCTTCTCACAATTCGATGGTTTGAGCAAGGGATGTATAATCTGCGCCAACGATCTTGTCATGGTTGTCGGGATTTCGGCCTGCCAGATGTTGCGTCCGATGACTGCGCCGCTGGCCCCGGCCTGTATTGCCATCCTCACCTTGTTCAGCGTCCTTGCCGGATCAGGATGATGGGGACCGCCCAGCACAAGCACCGGAACGAAGCATGTCTCGATCACCCGTTCAAAGCCATCTACATAGGGGATTTTCACCCAGTCTGCGCCCAGCTCGGCGGCGATCCGAGCGCAGAGGGCGATGGCGTTCGTGGTGCGCAATTCGGGCGGGCTGTCGAAACCACCGGGAACCATCTCAGCCATAACTGGCAGGTCCCAAGAGTGAGCCTGACGGATAACCCGGGCCAAGGTCTTAATCGTAGCTTGTTCATGCCCTGTGCCGGGAAATGCGGTAACGCACATAGCGTCGACGCCCAAGCGCAACGCATCCGCCACCCCGTAGAACTGAGCGCCCGGCCCATCCATGGTCCCCAGCGTTGTGCCAGCGCCATCGCTGCGCAGGATAAGCCCCACATCTGCGAGCAGGCCTGCGAAACGGGTGATGGTTCCGAAGCTAGCCATTACCGCGTCTACACCGCCTGCGATAATGTTAGGCAGCATGTGTTCCAGGGTAGCGATGCCCGCGGGCCCGGATAACATGCCATGTTCAGTGGCGCAGATGAGGGCGTGGCCATCGTTACGGAAAATGAGGTTTTTGCGACGCATAATTATCGATTGCGCTCCAGAAGCTGTTCGTATCGGCTGAACGCGACATCGTAAGTAGATTCCAGCGCCAGGTCGGGTAAAAGTCGTTGCACGGGTGGGCGTAAATGATCGATAGCATCGGTCAAGGAATCGAAAGCGCCCGCTCCCCATCCGGCCAGGGCGGCCGCACCCAACGCCGCCCAACTGGGATAATCGGCTAAAACAATGGGGACGCGGGTAACATCAGCTAAAATCTGCGGCCATATCGGGCTCTTGGCCGCGCCGCCTGCAATCCACAGCTCATCCACCGGCATTCCTGCACCCCGTAAATCTAGCAATGCCCGCCGCACTGCGAATGCCGTTCCTTCCAAAATGGCCCGGCTCATGTCCGCCCGGGTGTGGGCCAGCGTCAGGCCTGCAAAAACGCCGCGGGCAGGGCTATCCAGCGGCAGAAAGAGGAGTCCGCGGCTGCCCGGTTCGGTGGCCAGCAAGGACGCATCCAACAACGCGAATTGTCGAGAGCGGGGGAGCGGTAGATCGGGATCAGGCGACTGCCACGCCTGGTCCAGCCACCACGTAATAGTCGCTCCAAATCCACCCAGATAGCGGGAGGGCGTCCAACGTCCTGGCGCAGCATGAAAATTCAGGTCCATGTCCGGCGGGATAGCCGCCAAATTTGGCTCGTTCGCCACCGCTGTTAGCACCCAGGCGGTGCCGGTGGAGAGCATGACGCGGCCTGGGTCCAGCATCCCCATGCCTACGCAGGCGCAGCATTGATCATGACCGCCAGCAATGACGGGCAGACCCGCAGGCAAGCCAGTCATACGGGCGATTTGAGGGGTGATGCCGCCAACCTGACGTCCGGCCCAGCCCAGAGCCGATTGCGCTCCCAGATTCACCCCGGCCAGTTGACACAGATCGGGGCTCCATTGTCCCGTGCGTAGGTCCAACAGCACCATCTCCGCGGCTGCGGAAAAATCGGTGGCGAATTCACCTGTAAGACGATGGATGCAAAAATCGGCTACGCCCAAATAGCGTTTGGCCACGGCGTGGATGTCGGGGCGGTGGCGTTGCAGCCAGACAATGCTGGGCAGCGGCAGGCCGGGAAAAGGCCGCCAACCGCTGATCTGACGAATGCGTTCGCTGCGTCCCGTTTCGCGCCACGACGTCACAATATCGGCGCTGCGTTGATCCAGCCACGTGATCATGGGATAGACAGGGTCTCCCGCATTATCGCAAGGGATAATGGAGCCCGCCTGTGCGGCCAGCGCCAGCCCGATCACCTCGTTGGCGCCCTCGCGCTGGCTTATCTCCGTCAACGTCGCCACCAGCGCCCGCCACACTACTTCTGCGTCCTGCTCCACCCATCCGGGACGCGGCGTTTGCAATGGGTAAGCGCGACTGACTGCAGCCAATTCGCGTCCCGCCAGGTCATAGAGGATGGCTTTGACGGCGTTGGTGCCGATATCGACGCCCAAGAGGATGGAGTCAGGCATAACGTCAATCCAGAGGAAAGATGGTCATGGTGCGGGCAAGGGCTTCCGATTCGGTGGTGGATGGCGAGAATTCCAGGCCGATCTCGCCGTCGTAACCCAATTCCCGCAGTTTGCGGCGGATGTTGACGAAATTGATTTCGCCCGTGCCCGGCTCCTGGCGGGTGGGAACGTCGCCGATGTGTACGCCGGAGATGATATCAATGTGGCGCTCCAGGGTGCTGATGAGCTCGCCCGCCCCCCGCTGCTGGTGATAAGCGTCAAAGGTGAAACGAAATTGGGGATGATCCATGCGTCGCACCCAATCCGCGGCCAGTTGCGGGTTATCCACCAGCACTTTGCCCACAAAATCGTGACGATTCAGGCACTCGACCCGCACTTCGATTTCTGTTTGTTCCACCAGCTTGAGGATTCGTTCGGTTTGAGTTAGGAGATTGGCGTATTGTTCAGCTTCGCTGAAGGCTCCCGATAGACGCTGCACGTACTCTCTACCGTTGAGGATTTCGATCTGATTGGAAAAGATGTACAGAACGGAGATGCCAAAACGTTCGGCCATCTCCAAGCTTTCGGCCCAGGTGCGGTACGTTTTCATGTTATCGCCGGGATCGGCCAGCGACCCCATGTCGTCGTCAAATGTGCTGCAAAGTTGAACGTCGTGGCGTTGGCATTCGGCCACGATGTCGGCGATAGGGGCTTGTCGCCAGAAGAAGACATTGAGACGACGAATGTCCAGCGCGGCAAAGTTCGCCACTCGCTCGACGAGGGGACGATCGGTAAACCAGAAGTTCAGATAACCTGTGTAATGCATCAGCACATAACCATGCCCCCGTCCACCTCGATAGCCTGACCTGTGAGGTAGCGGGAATCAGAGGAAGCGAGAAAGGCGACTACGCCCGCGATCTCCCAAGGTTCGGCCATGCGTTTCATGGGGCAATCATTGGCGCGCGCTTGCAGCCATGCTTCGGGACTTAAACCCTCATCGGGGGCCACCCGCGTTGCCACATAGCGAACCATGTCGGTAAGGGTGTTGCCGGGACAAACGGCGTTGCAGGTGACGCCGAATGGAGCCAATTCCATGGCTACCGAGCGGGTGAGACCGATGACGCCGCTTTTGGACGCGGAATATTCGGCGGACGCGGGCCAACTGGTCTTTCCTGCCATGGAAGAGATATTTATGATGCTGCCAGATTTCTGTTGCATGAGGATCGGGGCTACCGCCTGGTTGGTCAGAAAGACGCCGGTGAGATTGATATCGATGAGGCGCCGCCACTGTTGTAGCGATACAGTGGGCAAGGGGGCGCCAGAGTAAATGCCAGCAGAGGCGACCAAAACGTCGATGCGGGCCCAGTCGGCCATCACTTGTGCCACCGCATTGGTTAAATCATGCTTACGGGTTACATCAACCAAAATGGCCCGGACCTCGACGCCAAGGTCACGACATGCTATGGCCGTGGCCTCATTCTTGGCTGCGTCAAAGTCCAGGCAAGCGACATTCGCTCCTTCCTGGGCGAAGCGCAGAGCGCAGGCGCGGCCAATGCCGCTGGCGGCGCCGGTGATAATCGCAACCTGATTCTCAAAACGCCTCATTTGCATGATCTCCTTGCATGATAAAACTGAAGACCAGTGGAAACAGGGCGTAGAACATGGTCGCTTTCAGTAACTTGGCCAGATCGACCTGGTCTTGCGGCGTGTGCACATACTGCTCTTCCATGGGGCCGAAGCCCAGGGTGGGGATGCCCGCCTCGCCTGCAGAATAAGCGCCATTGGTGCTGAACTTCCACACTTCCACTCGCGGCGCCCGCCCCCAGAGCGCAGCGCAGGTAAGCCTGCCCGCAGTTAGTAGCGGGGCGTCTGCATTTAGCAGCCAGCCGGGAAAGAAGGCTGGACCGCTCAAATCCAGACCTGTCCAAGAGCGCACCTGCTGCGTTGCCAATTTGACTTCTACATCCATCCCGGTCAGGGCCTGCCGGATGCTGTTCACTACGCTGTCTGCGGTCTCTCCGGGCGTTAGACGGCGGTCAATGGTCAGTTCACACCAGGCGGGAACGCTATTCGGGGTGTGGGGCGTGCGGGCCATGGTCACCACCTGCGTGCCGGGTCCCAGCACCGGGTCTTCTGGCAGCTTGGCGCTCATAGCGTCCAGCGCATCCAGCACCGGACGAGCTTTGAGAATGGCGTTTTCGCCCAACTCTGGCGTGCTTGCGTGCGCTGCCTTGCCCTGCACCTTCACTTTGATCTCGCAGCGGCCGCGATGTCCCCGCCGCAAAGTGAGGTCTGTGGCCTCGGCCAGTAGCACTGCGTCGGGGCGAGGAAAGCCATCCACTTCCATCAGATGACGCATGGCAAAACCTTCTGCATCTTCTTCCAGGGTGGCGCCTTGCACCGTAACCGTACAATCTTGAGTGAGTCCCAGTTGCCGGGCCAAGTGCGCGCCGTAGACAATGGTGGCCACGCCTCCTTTGCAATCGGACGCGCCCAGGCCGTGAAGCTTGCCCTTGTTGATGATGGGGGTCAGGGGGGGATGAGGCCAATCCGCCTCGTCTGCAATTTCGTTTTCGTCCAGATGTGCGTCGTAGAGCAAGTGCAGGGGACCATCGCCCACGTGGGCGAGTGCGTCGCCGGCGCTGGATGTGCGCACACCCGCAAAGCCCAAACGCTGGAATTCATCCAATGTGCGTTTTGCAGCCGGGCCTTCTTCGCCGGTGTAGGTGCGCAGGCGGATGAGATCGGCCAAAAAATCGATTTGGGCCTGGGCGATGGCGGGAGCGCTGCTACGCACTTGCCGGGCAGCCGCAATGACGTGTTCGGGTAGAGATGGTTGCATGGGATGTGTGTTCGCTAAGTGGCCGTCTCAAAATAACTTTGGTTCGACTGAAAAAAGATTGATTTCACACAAAGCCACAAAGGCGCAAAGGAAAATATCAGGGTTTCGCCCAGAAAAATCGGGTGAAACCCCATCAGTTTTGCTGTTTTCTCCGCCGCCGCTGTTGATTCCGGCCTTTTTTCAGGAGAGCCAACTTTCCTTTTTCATCAACAGTTGGGGCTTGCAGGGGGGGTGAGGAGGCCGTCCCGCAGCAAGAAAGGGAACTTATTTCTAGACGTTTACTGAGGACTACCAGCGGCCGCCCATCGTCAGGGCCATGAGCGCTTTTTGAATGTGCAAACGATTCTCGGCCTGCTGGTAGATAACCGATTGCGGGCCATCAATAACCTCATCATCCGCCTCGTGGCCGCGGTCGATGGGCATACAGTGCATGTAGACCGCATGTTTTTTGGCAAGCTTCATCCGTTCTTGCGTGACTCGCCAATCTTCGTGCTGCGCTGCCATAGCTTCCACTTCCGCCTCTTCTTCGGTGACCATGATCGGCCCCCACGATTTGGGATAGAGGAAGTCAGCGTCTGCGAAGGCGGCGTCCATATCGTGGGTTTCTTCCAGCTTTACACCCGCGGCTTCTGCATTTTTGCGGGCGATCTCCATAATTTCGGGCATGAGATGATAGCCTTTGGGATAGACCAGGGTCACATCCAGGCCAAAACGGGGCATGAGCATCAGCAACGATTGCGGTACGCTCAGCGGGCGCACATATTTGGGCGCATATGTCCAGGAGATGACAAATTTGCGGCCGCGCAGATTACGACCGAACAATTCTTGCATGGTCATTAGATCGGCCATAGCCTGGTTGGGATGATCGACATCGTCTTGCATGCTGTAGATGGGCACGGGCGCATGTTTGGCCATTTCATAAAGATATTTTTGGCCGATGCCGGTGCGACAGTCGCGCACAGCAATGGCGTTGCCATAGCTGCCCAGCACTTTGCCTGTATCTCGGGCGTTCTCGCCATGCCCCACCTGAGTGGCTTTGGGGGTAAGATAGATGGCGTGTCCGCCCAGTTGGGTCATGCCGGTTTCGAAGGAATTGCGGGTGCGGGTGCTTTCTTCGAAAAAGAGCATGTACAAAGTTTTAGCGCGCAGGATATGATCCTGGGGCGCGCCCATGGCAAAATCAGCCTTGAGCTTGAGTCCAACGTCGATCATCGTCTGTAATTCATCGACGCTCCAGTCCTGAGTGGTGATGAAGTCTTTTTTGAAGAGTTGAGTTTTCATATGCGCCTCACGAGATGAATGGGGAGGAAGTGATAGATGACACGAATCGTTTTATGTAACGTCAAAGTCGGTAAGAGATCAGATTGGTTACTGCTGAAATAACGTCATTAGCGTCGGGTAGGATGGCGTGTTCGAGATCGGGATTGTAGGGAATTGGGACATTTGCTGTAGCCACTCGTAAGATCGGCGCATCCAAATATGGCAACGCCTGTTCAGCTAGCAACGCAGCGATTTCGGCGCCCGGGCCGCCGCGGCGATGCGCTTCGTGCACGATAACCGCCCGATGCGTCTTTTTGACTGACTGCACCAGCGTCTCGATATCTAATGGAACTAAAGTACGGGGATCGACGACTTCGATCTCGATGCCCGCGTCGGCCAGGTGCGCAGCAGCATTCATTACCGTGGGCAAGACGCCGCCAAGGGCGATAACCGTAGCTGCGGAGCCATGGCAGTGGTAGGTAGCCTGGCCAAACGGTATGGCATAATCCTCATCCGGAACTTCGCCCAGGGTATTGTACAAACCTTTGTGTTCAAAAAAGAGCACTGGATCCACGCCACGGATTGCAGTTTTGAGTAATCCTTTGGCGTCGCGTGGTGTAGCAGGTATGGCGATTTTCAAACCAGGGATGTTCATAAACCACGCCTCGGGACTTTGTGAATGTTGGGATGCTGCTGCACCGGGGGCGCCATTCGCCAGGCGGATAGTGAGAGGCGCATCCGCTTTGCCGCCCGACATGTAACGGGCCTTGGCCACTTGGTTCACCACCTGATCCATAGCCACGGTGACGAAATCAGCGAACATGATCTCAACGATGGGGCGCATACCCATCAAAGCCGCCCCCAGCCCTGCACCAACGATTGCAGTCTCTGAGATGGGCGTGTCGCGCACCCGTTCGGGGCCGAATTCATCAAACATGCCTGCAGAAACGCCGAAAACGCCGCCGAATAACCCAACATCCTCGCCCATGAGAAAAACATCAGGATTGCGGCGCATCTCCTCGACCATGGCCTCGCGAATGGCCTGACTAAAGGTGATGATGCGAGACATCAGAAAATCCTCCCATCATGATCATGACCATACACGCCTGCCAACGCCGCCTCCAGCGGGGGCGGGGGGCTGGCTTTGGCAAAGGCCACCGCCTCATCCAGTTGCTCCTGCACTTCTTTGTCGATAATTTCCAACTCGGACGCCTGCGCGTCACCACTGGCCAGCAACCTCTCACGCCAGCGACGGATGGGATCGCGAGCCTTCCACGCCGCCAATTCCTCCTGGCTGCGATACACCATGGGATCTCCTTCGTAATGCCCGCGATATCGGTAGGTCTTGCCTTCGATAAACGTGGGGCCCTCTCCCGCCCGCGCTCTTTCTGCTGCTTGGGTTGTGGCTTCATACACAGCCATGACATCATTTCCGTCGATGATGACGCCGGGGAAGCCATAACTGGCAGCGCGTTGCGCCAAGTCGCGCAGGGGCGCTTGTCTGTGCTGGGGCGTTCCCTCGCCGTAAAGATTATTTTCACAGAAAAAAATAACCGGCAGCTTCCACAGCCCGGCTAGATTCGCGGCTTCGTGGAAAGCTCCCTCGTTGACCGCACCATCGCCAAAGAAGGCCAGGGCGATGCGCTGCTCGTTCCGCATCTGAAAAGCAAGAGCTGCGCCCACGGCCATAGGAATTCCTCCGGCCACGATACCATTAGCGCCCAAAATACCCAGATTGAAATCAGCCATGTGCAGGCTGCCTCCCTTGCCGCCGCAATAGCCGACGCCGCGAGCCGCCAGCTCCGCCATCATGTATCGGGGATCGCCTCCCTTGGCGATGAGGTGGCCATGCCCGCGATGGGTGCTGGTTATGACATCGTCTGGGCGCAACGCCGTGCAAGCGCCCACTGCTGTAGCCTCTTGCCCTACGCAAGCGTGAATGAAGCCGGGGATGAGACCATTGCGGCGTTCGCGGATGGCGCGCAATTCGAATTCACGGATGAGCGCCATGCGGCGGTAAAGTTGAAATCGATTTGGGCTCATTGTTCACCTTGCCTGCGCCCACATGCGCAGGGCTGCGTCATGTACGCGGGCACGCAGTGCGGACGCGTCCACATCCAGGACAACGCCCGCTCGCACCCGCCAGTCTCCCGCCACCATCACATCCCGCACATGGGTGTGATTGCGCCAGAGAGTTAATTGATCGTAAAGATTGTGGGCAGCCGCGGGGGTGGGGAAATGGGCGTCTATGAGCTGCAAATCTGCGGTCCAACCTGGCTGCAGGCGCCCGACGCGTTTCAGGCCCAGGGCGCGAGCGCCCCCTTCGGTGGCCAGATAGAAAACCTGATGTGCGGGCATAATTTGGGGATCCAAGCGGTGGGCTTTGTGGATGAGGAAAGCCCCGCGCATCACCTCGAAAAAGTCGTTGATGTAGCCATCGGAGCCCAGCCCCAGACGTACGCCCGCATTGGCCAGTTCGGGCGCGGGCGCTATGCCACCGCCCACCTCACAATTACTCAGGGGCATGTGCGTCACCCGTATGTTGTGCCGGATGATGATCTTTTGCTCCTCGGGCGAAAGCTGCACGCACTGCGAAGCCAGCATGCCTGGTCCGGTAACGCCCAGCGCATCGTAATATTGCAATGTGCGCTGGCCAAAATGCTCCTGTGCATAGTTGGGCTCGTGCACGCCCTCGTTGCAGTGCATGTGCGTGAGGCCGTTGCGTTCAGCGGCCAGCTCAAAAGCCTGACGGATGAAGCCATCCGAGCAGGTGAAGGTGGTATGAAAGCACATCATGCCTTGCACCAATCCCCCTTCTTGCTGACAGACATCGATGAAACGGGCGTTTTCTTGCAAACCGAGCCGCCCATTGGCCTGGCTCACGCGTTCGGTGGCCTCGAAGGATAGGATGCCGCGCAGGCCGCGGCGCTCCACCACTTCCTTTTGCACAAAAAGCGCGTCGGGAATGGCGTGAGGGGCCTCCAGGCAATCGTAGAAACTGGTAACGCCACTACGTAGCATCTCCACGCAGCCCCAATCGGTGGCGGCTGCAATCATTTCTTGATCCAGAGCATCCTCCACCAATGGCCACCAGAAATCGGCCAAAAAGCCCCAGAAATCAGCGGGCGCTTTATTGAACGGAATGCCATGGGCCAGAACTCCGTAAAGATGAGTGTGGGCGTTGACAAAGCCAGGAGCCAACACCTGGCCCGCGGCATCGATGATCTCATCTGCTGGAAACTGGGCCCGCAAGTCATCATTGGGCCCCACAGCATCGATGACGTCATCCAACACGCGTACGCCCCAGTTCTCTTGCGGCGGCTGTCCTGGCAGTGAGATCAACCAACTTGGCAGAATAAGCATCGGATATTCCTCATATTCATAAAAGTAAGCCGCGGCGGGCGCGATCGGCAGTGGCGGGCCGCATCAGATTTCGCCCCAGAAGCACCTGTTCCAGAGTAATGGGCAAATGGCGGATGCGACGCCCCGAGGCATGGGCCACAGCATTGGCGATAGCCGCAGCAGTGGGCACCATAGCCGGTTCAGCCACATTTTTAGCGCCAAAGGGTCCAGCGCTCAGTGCATCTTCCAGCAGTGTGATGTGAATACGGGGCATTTCAGGGGCGGTGGGAATGCGATAACGGTCAAAATTTGTTTGTTGCAGATAACCGTTCACATAATCGATGCGCTCGCTGAGTGCATAGCCCAATCCCTGGGCGATGCCGCCATACACCTGACCTTCCGCTCCCTGGGGAAAGATAACCTTGCCCAGGTCATGCACAGCCCAGATGTCATCCACCTGCACCTGTCCCGTGCCCATGTCTACCGTCACCTCGGCCACCTGGACGGCAAAATGGTAGGCGAAATAGGGCTCTCCGCGACCAGCGTTATGATCCCAATGGATGCTGGGGGCCTGCCAGCGCCCCTGGGCCGAAAGCTGTAATCCCAGGCTACGGGCGTGGGCCGCTATGTCTTCCCAGGGGATGGGACGCTCTTCTGGCCCGATGTAGGTTTCTTCATCTCGCACCAATTGCGCCACCTGACATCCCAGCAGATCGGCGGCGGCCAGATCCAGGGTGTGGCGCAGGTTGGCGGCGGCCAGTCGGGTGGCGTTGCCTCCCAGCACTGTGGCCCTGCTAGCCACTGTGGGCCCCGATTCGATGGCGGTGTCGGTGTCGGGCCGCAACATATCAATGCGTTCCGGTCGCACGCCCAGAACCTCCGCTGCGATGAGAGTGAACACAGTGCGGGAGCCCTGACCATAATCTGTGAAACCAGATGTGAGGATGATGCGGTTGTTGTCATCAATGCGGATGGTGGCGCCAGCGTAGTCAGCGCCTTCTGCACCCAGTGAAAGACCATGAAATAGCGCAGCTACGCCGATACCTTTTTTGATTTCGTTGCTGGCGTTATGGCGGGCAAATTCGCGACGTTTGCGATCCCAGTCCGATTTCTGGCGGGCGGCGTCCAGGCATTGCACCAGGCTGACCGATTCATCCAGCTTTTGCCCGTGGGGCAGATGATCGCCCAGGCGCAACGCGTTTTGCAAACGCAAATCCATGGGGTCCATGTCCAGCTTTGTGGCCAGCTCGTCCATCATCTGTTCAATGGCGAAATTGACTTCGGGATTGCCAAAACCACGAAATGCGCCCGAAAATGCGTTATTGGTGTACACTGCGGTTACATCTATATCCACTGCCGCATAGCGATACGCGCCCATGGCGTGAATAGATGCTCGCCAGGCAGTGAATGGGCTTTCGGAAGCGTAAGCGCCCGAATCCAGTAGGCCACGGAACCGGCAGACGCGTAGCGTGCCATCCTTTTGGGCTCCCACCTCGACCCACATCTTCATGGCATTGCGTTTGTAACTGGCCACCATTGATTCTTCCCGTGAAAATATCATGCGCACGGGGCGTCCAGTCTTCAGGGCCAGGGCTGCACATTGGGCCGAGGCTTCGTAATTGAGATCATCTTTGCCGCCAAAGGAGCCGCCCACTGGCGGTTGGATGCTACGCACAAGCTCGGGAGGCAGTCCCAGCGCCATGGCTACATTGTCACGATTGATGAAGGGGCTTTGGTTGGAACAGTAGATGACAACGCCCCCTTCGGGCGTGGGAATGGCCAGCGCGCCCTCAGTCTCTAGATAGGCGTGTTCCTGGTGGGGTGTGCTAAATTCATCCTGGAGGACGACATCTGCGACGTTTAGCTCTGCTGCGGCGTCGCCCGCGTTCACGATGGAGCGTGATAGAAAATTGGGATGCTCTCCATCGGCGCGATCTGGCCCCACCTGGGGGGCGTCATCATCCAGCGCCTGCGTCACATCACTAACGATGGGTAAGGGCTCTAATTCGCAGATGATGGCCTGCACGCCCGCCAGTGCGGCCTCGGGCGTCTCCGCAGCCACAGCGGCGATAGCGTCGCCCACATAGCGCACTTTTTCATGGGCCAGCATGTAATCATCTTTGACGGGAAAGCCATAGCTGCCATGATCGATGAAATCATCGTTGGTGATGACCGCATGCACACTGGGGATGGCCAGGGCCGGACTGACATCAAGACGTTTGATACGAGCGTGGGGCAGGCGGCTGCGCAGGGCCCGGGCGTGCAACATGCCCGGCAAGGTGATGTCAGCCAGGAAGCGCGCACTCCCCAGCACTTTTTCCAGGGCGTCGACCCGGGGCGCTGGCTGGCCCACATAGCGGGCGCCGTGGCGAGAGGGGCTCATGGGCGTTCTCCTGTAGTGGTCTGGGCTTGTCGCTCCCGGGCGGTAGCCGCGATGGCATCGAAGATCTGGATGTAGCCAGTGCAGCGGCACAGGTTTCCGGCCAGGGCGTCAGCAATTTCTTCCCGGTCGGGCGTAGGATTTTTGGCTAACAGGGCTTCTCCAGCCAGGATCATGCCTGGGGTGCAGAAGCCACATTGCACAGCGCCATCGTCGATGAAGTGGCGTTGCAGGTCGGTGAGGCCGCCGTCCGCGGCGCGGAGGCCTTCGATGGTGATGATCTCGCGTCCATCCGCCTGGGGAGCCAACAACTGGCAACTATTTACGAGCTGACCATCCAGCAAGATGGCGCAGGCTCCGCATTCGCCCACATCGCAGCCATCTTTGACTCCTGTCACGCCCAGATGTTCGCGCAAAAAGGTGAGCAAGGTGATGTCGGCAGGGGCGTCGATCTCGATGGTTTGGTGATTGAGGCTGAAGGTTATTTGCATGAGGATCAGATGCTTTGCAGAGAAAAGATGGCTGCCAGCGCCCGCTGGGTGAGGGTGCGCAGGGCCGGAATTTTATAATCGCTGGACCAGCGTCCACCAGTGAGGGCATTCATGACGCGCACAGCTTCTTCTCCCGCCTGCCGGAAAAGTTCGGGCAAAGGCAATTCTCCCAACAGCCGCTCTTCCACAGCAGTGAATCTCTGCACGCGGGGGGCGATGGCGCCTGGGACAAAACGCATGAAGCTGATGCGGCCCCTTGCGTCTGTGCGGCCCATAGCGGCAATAGTGATGCGAGAGATGGCTTTGGTGCGTTGACGCCCCAGTTTGATGAAAACTGCGTTTGTTTCCGGCTGTGGCGCAGGGAAAATGATGCGCGTCAAGACTTCCTCTGGGCGGATGCGGGTGCGGTGGGGCTGTTCGATGAAGTCGGTTAACAGCAAAGAGCGTTGTCCTTGTTTGCTGGCTAATTGCACGGTGGCATCCAGACAAACCAAAGGCGGCAGCATATCAGCGCCGCCCGCGGCGTTGACGATATTGCCGCCAATGGAGCCCTGGTTGCGGATTTGAGGCCCAGCTATCTGGCGGGCCGCGGCGACAAAGAATGGGGTCAGATCTTGCAGCAATGCGCTTTCTAGGATTTCGGTGTAGGTGACGCTGGCTCCAATATGGATGCTATCTTCTTCTCTGGCGATGATTTTGAGCTCCGGCAGACGGCTGATATCGATGATGCGGTCAAAGTCGGGGGCTGCATACCGTAGCCGAATCATGAGATCGGTTCCGCCTGCCAGTAAACGGCTGCGTTTTTGGGGTTGCGCCAGCAGATGCAGGGTTTCATCCAGAGTCTGAGGGCGAATGTATGTGAATCGGGGCATGGTGCAAATGGAAAGGAGTGAAGGTTCAGTCAGCAGCAAGAGAGGCGTTGACGAAACGAGCTAATTCTAGATATTGTTGATATGCCTGATCGTAACGGGAAGATAATTGATTACGCGGCGTGAAGTGAGCCACAGGAGGAGAGATTGCTGCGCTCAGAGCTTCAGTAAAATTGATGGCAGGGGATAGGGCGCTGCGGCAAAGGGCGTAAATACTACGGGTAACAGCACTTTGGCCCGCGTAAAGATACACCGGACGTTGACAGATATCGGCAAATATTTGAGCCCATCCCTGCATTGCAGCCGCGCCTCCGGCCAGGGCCAATTCTGTGATGGGCGTTTGCATCTCGGCGGCGATATCCAGGAGATGCCGCACACTGAACGCAACTCCTTCCATGATGCTGCGCAGCATGTGGTCACGTCGATGGCTCAGGGTGAGGCCATAGAAGCCGCCACGTAGGGCATCGTTCCAGTAGGGGCTGCGTTCTCCCGCCAAAAATGGAAGGAATATGAGACCCTCGGCCGCAGGGGGCGTTTGCAAAGCCGCGGCGATAGCGTCTTCTGGGGATGTAGCAGGTTCATATAGAGTTTTCCAGGCCCAAGACAATGCAGATCCGCTGGTGGATTGGATGCCGTTGAGGACGGGGATGGGCAGGAATGGGTAGTGATACAATCGGTGTTGGGGGTCCGCCTGGAAATTGGAGGGAATTGGTGTGGCCAACATAGTGGAGCTGCCCATGATGCAAACCATGCGCCCGCTCTGCATGGGGGCGGCCCCCAACAGCGAGATGACATCCCCGGCGCCAATGATGACCCGAATCCGGGGTGAAAGTCCCAATTTATCTGCGATTTCTGGTTTGATAGGACCGGCGTCGGCGTTGGCTACGCGGATAGGCGGCAAGATGTCGGGCGTAAGGCCCACCATTGTAGCATACGCTTCGGCCCAGGTCCGCTGTTCCCAGTCCAACAGAGATGCGCCCGCGGCGTCGGTGAGATCTGTGGCAATGGACCCTGTAAGCCGAAAACGCAGATAGTCCTTGGGCCAGAGCAGGATGCGGGCTCGGGCCAGAGTCTGGGGTTGGTGGCGATGCAGCCACAGGAGTTTGGGCAGAGTGAAGCTGGCATTGAGTTTGTGAGGCGGCAATTGCAGGCGTGCTTGCAACTCGCGCAGTTCTGCGCCCGCGCGTTGGTCTAGCCAAAGGATGGCGGGGATGACAGGATTGCTGTTTTCATCCAGCAGGATGGGAGCGTGCATCTGACCAGTCACGCCCAAAGCCCGCAGTTCGCGCAGGTTATATCCCTGCCGCCGTAGATCCGCCAGGGCTGCAATGAACGCATGCCACCAGGTTTCGGGATCGATTTCGGCCCAGCCGGGGTGCGGCGTACGATATTCGTAACGCTGCACGGCCAGGCCCAGCAGTCTGCCATCGTCCTGATACAAAGCGGCTTTCAGCGCCGATGTTCCAGCGTCTATGGACAGGATAGTGGGAGAGGAATCAGGGGGCTTCGCCATTGACTTTGATCATTACCTTGAGCCCGGCTGTATTCTGTACGATTTCAAAGCCTTTGCCCAACTCCTCCAGGGGCAACAGGTGGCTGATGAGACTTTCTACGTTGACCTGTCCATTTTCGATGAGCATGAGGGAGCGGGTCATATCTTCGGGCGTGCTATCGGCGGAACCGGTGAGGATGAATTCACCGTAATGAATGAGATTGGGGTCGATGTGAAGCTGGTCTTTGGGATAGACGCCGGCAAAGATGTTCAGGCGTCCGCCCGGCGCCAGATAGGTGAGGGTCTGTTCCACCAGACGGGCGGCTCCTACTGCGATCACCGCGGCGTCTACACCCCAGCCATCAGTCACTTCCTCTACAAACGCTCCCACATCTTTCTGGCTGGGATTGACGATCCAGTCTGCGCCCAGCTCGCGGGCCTTTTGCAGCCGGGCATCCAGCAGATCACTAACAATGACCTGGGCGCCAAATAGTCGGGCTACTTGCATGTGCATCAAACCGATGGGGCCCGCGCCCACGATGAGGGCGGTATCCCCAGGTTGCAGATTCAACATCTTTTCGCCCCGCCACACGCAGGCCAGCGGTTCCATAAAGGCTGCTGCTTTCATGCTGGTGGTGGGGCGCAAGGGGTAGACGTTCTTGCGCGGGATGCGGATATAATCTCCATAACCGCCGCCGAATTGTTGATAGGTGGGATTTTGGCAGCGGTTGGGGCGTCCGCGACGACAGGCTTTGCATATGCCGCACTTGACGATGAAGTCGGCGGTCACAGGCTGGCCCGGGGTCAAATCATGGACGTTTTTACCCATGTCGGCCACATAGCCAGAGCTTTCGTGACCCAGAACCCGCGGAAATGCCACGGATGATTTGCCGGTGAAAGCTCGCACGTCCCACGGACAAATGCCGGTATAAGCGACTTTGATGAGCACGTCATCGCCGTCCAACTCGAAGATGGGGTTGTAGCGCATTTCGAGTTCGCCAGGCTTTTCGCTCCACATTTGACGAATAGTTTTTGGTTTGTTTGACATAGAATCCTCGGTGATTGTGATGATGTTAGTTGAAAAATGCTAAGTGGCCGTCTCAAAATAACTTTCCTTTTTCATCAACAATGGGCGATTGCCGCCGCAGGCCCCATCCTGGCCTCCCCCGCAAGCGGGGGCGGAGGTTTTTGTTGACAAAACGGTGGCAAACCAGCGGCTCCCGCCCCCGAAAGCGAATGAAAATGAGCGTCGGGGGAAGGCTGGGGAAGGGCGGCCTGTATGAGACAAACAGCGAAGAAAGGGAACTTATTTCTGAGTCGCCTGAAAAAAGCCTCACTACGGAGGCGCAGAGGGCGCGGAGGAAGAAAAAGGTGGAGGTTCGGAGGTCTTTTCTCTGTGAATTGCCATGATTTTCTCCGTGTTCTCCGTGTCTCTGTGGTAAAATAGCCTTTTTTCAGTCGATCCATTTACTAAGCGTGCATCCGAACTTAGCCTTTCGTGCTCCCCATGGTCATGCCCTGCACGAAATAGCGGTTGAGAAACAGGGCGATGATGAGGGCGGGGATAATGGCGATGAGGGACATGGCGGCCATCTTGCCCCAACTGATCTCAACCGAACTGAAGCTGGCCATGATGCCCAAGGGAATAGTCTTGGTCTTGGGCGAAGTAAGCATTAGAGCAAAAAGAAAATCGTTCCAGGAAAAGATGATGCAATAGAGGGCGGAGGCCACGATGCCGGGCAGCGAGAGGGGCAGAGCGATGCGCATGAAAGCGCCCAGAGGCGAGGCCCCATCCACCAGCGCTGCTTCTTCCATTTCTTGCGGAACATCCTGAAAATAGCTGCGCATCATCCACACTACGAACGCGGCGTCGAAGATGGCGTCCAGGGTGATGAGCGCTGCGTAGCTGCCCAACAGATGCAGATTTCGCATTACCAGGTAGAAAGGGATGAGCATGGCGATGGGAGGGATCATGAGCAAAAGCAGGAAAAAGTAGGAACTGGCGTTGATGAGAGCGGATTTGCTGCGGGCGATGGCGTAGCCCGCGGGCACGCCCAACAGCAGAGAGAGCGTCGTGGCGCCAATTGAGACGATGATGCTATTGAGCAGGTAGCGGGGCGTTTCCGTACTTGTCCAGATGTCCTGAAAGTTCTTGAGTGTGAAGTCGAAGAAAATCCACTTGGGCGGAATGGCAAAGGCGTCCCGTCCAAATTTGAAGGCGGTGGTGAGTAGCCAAAAGATGGGCAGCATGAAGAATAGCACTGCCAAGGTGATGAGCAAAGCTCGAATTGCTCTTTCAATGGAAGACGTGTGCATGGCGGAACTCATATCTGTTGGCGTTCAAGAACGATGATGTAGAGGATCGCCAGCGCTGCGACGATTATCAGCAGGATGTTGGCCAGGGCCGCAGCGTAGCCCATTTTGAAGAAAACCATCCCCACCGTGTAGATGTGAAAATTGAGGACGGTGGTGGCGGTGCCAGGGCCGCCGCTGGTGGTGGCGTAGATGATGTCGAAGACTTTGAAGCCCTGCATGGTGCGCAATAGCAACACGATGAGAATGCTGGGTTTGAGTAAGGGCAGGGTGATATGCCAAAAGCTCTGCCAGCGGTTGGCGCCGTCCACTCGCGCGGCTTCGTAAGGATCATGAGGCAGGCTTTTCAGTCCGGCCAGGAAGATGATCATTACCAGAGGCGTCCATTGCCAGATGTCGATGAGAATAACTGAGGGCATGGCCCATTTGATCTCCCCCAAAGGCCCACGGCCCATGGTTATTCCGAACTGCTTGAAATAGTAAGGAATGACGCCGAAATCGACATTGTAAAGGGATTTCCACACCAGGCCCACCACCAATGAAGGCAGGGCCATGGGGATGATCAGCCAAGAGCGCAGCGCCCGCATCCATCGTCCTTCTCCTGCAAAGAGCAAAGCTAAGCCCAATCCTAACAGCAGTTCGATGACGACCGTGCCCGCCACGAAGACCAGGGTGTTGCGAATGGCAGTGATGACAGTCTTATCGTGAATGGCCAGGATGTAATGAGCAATGCCCAAAAATGTACGAGTCTGGTTGGGGTCTGTGAGACGATATTTAAAAAAACTTATATAGAAAGAGAAAAACAGGGGGTAGATGGCGATAGCAGCGACGAAGATCAGTAGCGGCGCCAACAGGAGTAGATAATGTTTTTCGACGAAGAGGAGGGATCTGTTGGATTTGGGGCGCATAGGATGGGGGTAAGAGGTGGGAGGGTGGATAGATTCCCGGCCCGAGGGAGCATCGGGCCGGGAGGGTGTGATGACGGTCGGTTATTTCATGGTCTCTTCCACCTGGGCCTGCGCCTGATCCAGGGCTTCTTGCGCACCCATTTCTCCCACCAGATAGGCGTTGACAGTCGTGCCCAGCGCGTCTTGGATGATACTGTATTGCGGGATGCGGGGTCGGTAATCGCCATCCCCTTTGTCAAAGGCTTCCAGCAGGATGGGGAACCAGGGGTATTCCTGGTTTAGATCTGGGTCCTCCAGTGTGCTGCGGCGGATGGGGGCGCCATCGTGTCGGATCCATTCCTTCTGGATCTCGGGCGAAGAAAGCCATTTGATGAACTCCCAGGCCGCTTCGGCATTTTTAGAGTCGGCGTTGATGCCGATGCCCCAGCCGCCAAAACCATATTTGGGCTCAACGCCTTCGGCCACGGGAGCCAAAGCGATAGCCACTTTGCCCACCACCGAGGAAATTTCGGGATTTTCGTAACCAGCGCGGGCAATGCTCCAGCCTTCCATCATGGCCACCTTGCCTGAGCGGAATGCAGTCTCGCGTTGGTCCCACCAATAGTCGGTGGCGCCGGGCGGGGCGTATTGGAAGAGATCGCCGAAGGCTTTCAAAATCTCCACATTCTTTGGCGTGTTGATGGCCACATTGCCATCCGCATCCAAAATACTGCTGCCATATTGCTGCACCCAGACCATGTAATCCTGGGCTACGGCTGGTCCCTTGGCCCCCAGTAAGGCAATGCCATAGAAGTCTTCATCCGGTTTGGTCAACTTCTTGGCGTATTCATGCAATTGCTCCTGGGTTTTGGGTGGCTCCAGGCCCGCCTCGCTCAGTACATCCTTGCGGTAATTGAGCACATTGGCGTATCCGGCCAGGGGATAAGCCCAATGCTTGCCGTCCCATTCGCCCAGGGTCCAGGCCACAGGCATGATGTCGTCCATCTGCAGTTGATCTTTGTCACGAGCCATCAAGTCATCCAGGGGCAAGGTGTACTTATTCTGTGCATATTCGCCTGACCACACGATATCCATGGTCATCAGGTCATAGTTACCGGTGTGGGCCACGAAGTCTGCGGTCAGTTTCTGGTAGAGATCCACGTATCCCAGTTCGTCCAGGGTGACCTTGATACCCGTTTCTTCTTCGAACTTGGGGATTAGATATTTGAAGGCGGTGACATATTGATCAGTCATGGAAGCCAGGGTCAGCTCTGTGCCGGCGAAGGGTTTTTCCGCCGGTTTTGGGGCTGCAGGCGGTTTTTCAGTGGGCTGGGCCGCGGGCGCTTCCCCTTTGGGGGGCTGAGTGGTCGGGGATGCCGGAGCGTTACAGGCTGCCAACAGTCCAACGAATAAAATTGAGATGATCAACAGCATGACAAGATAGTTGCGTTGCTTCATTTTTTGGCTCCTTCTTGGGGACGGGGAGGATGGAAGATTGAACGGAGAGAGAATTTTGACGATAGACGACCTCCTACTTCTTGCATAAAGTTAAACTGTCACGCGTTGTTGTTCAATATCTCCAGAGCATCATCCACACTGGCGTCGCCATGGATGAGAGCGGCGATAGCTGCGGTCATGGCCCGCGGGTTATCGGCCTGGAAGATATTGCGTCCGATGGCCACGCCTCTGGCCCCCGCCTGCAGAGCTTGGCTGATGTCTTCCAACATGGCCCGCTCGGCGCCTTTTTTGGTTCCACCCAGAATGACCGCGGGGACAAAGCAAGTGCTGGTGACGCGCTCGAAATCGGAGGCGTAGGGAATTTTCACCCAATCGGCGCCTAACTCGGCTGCGACTCGTGCAGAGAGGGCGATGCTCTCGGTGGTGCGAAATTCTGGGGCGCTGTCGAATCCGCCTGGCACCATCTCCCCCATCACCGGCATGCCCCAGGCGTGAGCTTTGGCAATGGTGCGGGCCAGCATCTGCAGGGAGTGTTCTTCGTTGGTTGCGCCGGGAAATGCGGAGATAGCCACCGCATCAGCGCCCAGGCGTAAGGCGTCCTCCACCGTGTAAAGTTGTGCACCCGGCCCGGTGTTATTCAAAAGTGTGCCGCCACCATCCAGCCGTAGAATGAGCCCCAGAGGAGCGATGGCAGCCGCAAAATGAGTGGCGATGCCATAGCTGGTTAGTATGGCGTCGGCGCCGCCAGCTACGATCTGTTCCAGTATGGCCAGCGGCTGCTCGATGCCTGGCGCAGGCCCGCTGAAAAGTCCGTGATCGAAAGCGGCGATGAAAACCCGGCCGTCGGGGTGAAAAATGTGATTAAGTCGACGTGTTGTCATAGGGATAGCACCTGCTGAGAATGGGATTGAGTGATTGATAGGCGTCCATCACGCTTGGCTCCGGCAGCCTCGGTGACGCCGCCATGCTTGCTGATGTAGGCAGTGAGCTCGCGGCGCAAAAAGAGGCCGGTGGTGGCGGTGGGTAACTGTGCGATGTCGAAAAACGATAGTGATTCGGTGCGATTCACACTTTTTTGCCAGGCCAGGGCGGGTTCGCGCACAAAGCTGGCGTATGCCGCAATGAAAACGCGATGCGCCATGGTCTCCAACGGTGCGCCGCCGAAGGTGATGTCGACGGCCTGAATTTTGGAGCGGGTCGCGCCCAGTTCGATGCGGTAGCGAAGTTGACGGCTGAAGTGCAGAAATCCCCGCTCCATATGGGGCTCTCCGGGGAGATCGACGCGGCGGGCGTTATCTTGCACCAGGGCCAATAACTGCTCGCCCGTCAGCCAGCACAGCCGAATGACGTCAGCGAAAGGCATAACGTTGAACCAATCGCCAAATGTGAGTTCGGCGTCCACAGGGATGCCGGTGCGAAGGCTGGTGGCGTCTATGAAAGCCAAATCCACCTGATGCTCATGTCTGCGGCAGCGGGCGACCAAAGCATCAGCGATGAAGTTGGCCAGGGCCGATTCGCCTGCCGCCAGGTCGTTGAGAACGCAGTCCGCATCCAGATCGGGATGGTTGGCCGTGCGGCCCAACCGGCGGGTCAAAATTGGCGTCGCCAGTCGCTCCAGTGGTGTGATCTGACGCTGCCGGAAGTCTGCATCCACCGGCAGCAGTGCGGTGCGGATGAGCCGGGCGCTGGTGACCGCTGGCGCAGAGCGGAGGGTGATATCAACCTCGCCCAGAAATTCACCCAGATATCCGGCTTGGGCGATGGGGATATCGTTGACGATGTTCTCTGGCTCCAGGCCATGCAAATTGAGGCTGTGGTGGGTATGCCCGCCCACGATGAGCTGCACGCCGCCCCGAGGCAAGTTGCGCGCCAGTTCCACATCGCCTGCATAAAGCACCGTTGCGGCGTGGCTGCTGAGGCTATAGCCAAGATGGCTGAGGATGATGATCACATCGCAGAAAGGCTGCAACGCAGGCAAGATGTTGTGGACCGCTTGCACCGGATTGCCTAGCTGAAAATCGTCCGCCCATTGCTTGTTGATCTCGCCCGGCGTGGTGAGGCCTATGACGCCCACCCGCACGCCTTTCACCAGAAAAATGGCTGCGGGAGCAATCTGACTTTGTAAAGGTTCGCAGCAGTGAAGATTTGCGGAGAGTAGAGGGAATCGGGCGTCGCGGGCGATGGCCTGAGCCAAGGCGGCGGGCCCCATGTCAAAATCATGGTTGCCCAGCGTCGCTACATCCACGCCCGCGGCCGAATAAAGATGATAGCTGACATGCAGAGGCGCTTCATTTGCTGTCAGCAATTCGTCGAAGACGGAGCCGACCAGGTCATCACCCGCAGACATAATCAGCACCCCCATGTCATCCCGCTGCCAGGCCTGTCGCCGCAACTGATTCATGCGACTCACCATGCGGGCGAAGATGGGTATTTCGCCATGGTCAGTGAAGCGACAAATATGCCCGTGCAGATCATTAAAGTGCAGAATTTTGAGGCGGAATGGATGTTCGGGCGTGAAATGACGGCGGGGCGGCAGTTTTACGCCTGCCGCGGGCTCAATGAGATCGACGGATGCGGCGGCGCTGCCCCGCAGTGTGAAGGCGTAGCGACCGGGGTAGGGCTGCAAGCGCAAAACGCCAGCCGGGGTGACGTCAGCAGTCATACTTCATCCGATACGATTGAACATGTCGGGGGTGATGCGGTGGATGGGGGGCTCTCCTGCAAAGAATCGACGCAATTCCTCCACGGCCAGCTCCCCCATGCGACTGCAATCTTCGATGCAACCAGCGATGTGCGGGGTCAGCACCACGTTGTCCAGCCTGCGCAACGGGCTATCGATCGCGGGAGGCTCAGGATCGCTGACATCCAGAAACGCGAAAAAGCGGCCTTTCTCCAACTCGGCGATGAGGGCGTGTTCATCAATAAGCGCGCCGCGAGCTGTGTTGATGAGCAGTGCGTCATCTTTCATCAAAGACAGATGGCGGGCGTCGAGGAGATGGATGGTGTCGGGTTTGGCGGGCGCATGCAGCGAGACGACATCGGCCCGTCGCAATAATGGCTCCAACTCCAGCTTGATTGCGCCCAACCGTTCCGCTTCTTCATCCGAAACGAAAGGGTCATACACCAAGATGGTGACGTCGAATTGCTGCAAT